>JBDUCW010000195.1:0-6378 GCA_040003235.1 Ferruginibacter sp.
GTGATCTTTTGTGCCCGCTGATCAAAACTCCCGGCACAGCCTACCCAGAAAAGTACTTCAGGCGTTTCACCTTTTGCCATCATTTCTGCCATGGTTGGTACCTGCATAATCTTCAATTTGTAGTTAGCAAATGTAAGTTATTACACCGATTACAAACACGGATTACACGGATTGTACAGGATTAAAAATGATCGGAGATGAGGTATGGAAAATATGAGTTGCCAATCCGTCTAATCGGTTTTAAAAAACGTATAATACAAATCAGTATCGATAAAGGCAATTGCCCTATTTTTGAACTTTAAAACAGATGAGTGAAGCACATAATAAGGAAAATTACGAATTGGGAGGCCTGGCCATTTAAATTAATCTATGCCCCTATTACTATATTCTGGCTTATGTATATTATCCGCAGCAAAGCGGTATGGTTTTTTACCCCCAGCAATCCAAAACTCACATTTGGTGGAATGGAAGGTGAACCTAAAAAAGAAATGTATGATCTTTTACCGGAGCATTTGTATCCTGCCACTTTTAATGTACTTCCTTCTTTTGAATTTAATATTGTGGTGCAACTGCTCGGCGTTCATCATATCAATTATCCATTGATCGTAAAACCTGAAGTAGGCGGACAGGGTATCCTGTTCCGTAAGATTGATTCACATGATGAATTAAAAGCGTATCATGAAAAAGTTCCTGTAGAATATATTGTGCAGGAAATGGTACACTATCCAATGGAAGTAAGTGTTTTTTATATCCGTCATCCACAGGAAAAAAAAGGCAGGGTTACGGGCTTTCTGCATAAGATCCCGTTGCAGGTTACCGGTGACGGTAAGCATACACTGGAACAGTTGGTATTGCTGCATCCCAAAGGAAGTAAACGTGTTGGTGAACTGCACAGCACACATAAAGAAAGCTGGCAAACTGTTATAACAGAAGGAGAGAAATATATGCTGAGTTATGCGGCCAATCATAACCGCGGCGCACATTTTGTAGACCTGAAAGAACATATTGATGAAGAGCTGGTAAATATTTTTGACAACATCAGCCTCAGCATCAATGATTTTTTTTATGGCCGTTATGATATCATGTGTAACAGTGTGGAAGAATTAAAGACTGGAAAAAATTTCAGTATTCTTGAGTACAATGGGTGTGGTGCAGAACCCAATCATTTTTACGACACCGGTTATACATTAATAGGTGCGTGGAAAGAAATTTTAAAACACTGGAAAGCTTTGTATCAGATCAGCACTTATAACCGAAAACAGGGAATCAAGCCATGGCCATTGTGGAAAGGAAAAAAATTTTTAAGCGATACGCATGAACATTACCGGATCATGCGGGAAGCGGATGAGCAGATGAGTTGAGAATTAAAAATTAAAAGTTAAGACTTAAGAGTTAAGAATTGTATCTCTTTATTATTTGTATAATTCCTGGTAAAATAATTCATGTAATCAAATGAATAAGGTTGTAAAAATATTTTTCTGGGGATTGATGATCAGCTTCCTGGGCAGTTTACCGCTCGGTACACTGAACGTGGCTGCCATGCAGATCGGTATTCAGGAAAGTATCAAACAGGCCATGTATTTTTCTTTTGGTTCTTTATTGGTAGAAATGGTCTATGTCAGAATTTCATTGATTGGTATAGACTGGGTAAGAAAGCAGGAAAAATTAATGCGTATCATGGAATGGGTTACGCTCGCTATTGTGGTAGCGCTTGCTGTAGGAAGTTTTTATGCAGCCCTGAGTTCGGGTGATAATGCGAAGAACCCTATCCTGAATAATAATATGAACCGCTTTTTACTGGGCGCTTTAGGTTGCGCTATCAACCCGGTAGTGATTGTTTTTTGGTTTGGCTGGAGCACAGTTCTTTTCACTAAAAAAATATTGTTGCCACAAAATGCTCATTACAATAGTTATATAGTAGGCATTGGATTAGGCACGCTGGCTGGCAACTGCGTTTTTATTTTCGGTGGTAATTATCTTTATGAAAAAGTCCATGGGGCACAACATTATATGCATTGGGTTATCGGTGCTGTTTTTGCTTTAACGGCCATAATACAGTTGATAAAAATACTTCGGCATAAAGATGCCATCAGTAAATTCACACATGAAGAAGTAAAAAGTGAAAAGTAAAAAATTAAAGTTCCTATTCCCGTTAGCAAATTAATCTACTATAAATAATTTGCAGCCATCAATCGTTGAACTGCGGTGAGGTTCATTATGATCGCCTACATGATAGGTCATCCCTGCTGATAAAATAAATTTTCGGCCATCCAGCAATTCCGTTTCCATCGATCCTTCCAGACAAAAAATAATATGGCCTTTACTGCACCAGTGATCTGCAAGATAATCTGCAGAATATTCTACTTTTCTTATCCTGATGTCATTCATCATGAACACCTGCCAGAATGCAATGCCGGTTGCACCCTTTTTAATTTCTTTTGGAACTGAGGACCAATCCAGGGTTTGAAAGGGGAATGAAGTAAGTTGCATTTGACAAAATTGATAAAATAATAGTTGATAATTGATAATGCTTACTGATTTTTAATAGTTGGTCTGATCAGAAAAATTATCAACTATCAATTATCAATTAGAATTTGTTTTTCCACATCATACTCTCCACGGGCTTATTCGGCTGTCCGCTGTATTTAGCATTTTTTTTCTGATTGTATTTTACTTCGATCTCACCATCAACAGGAAAATAAATGAGTTGCCCGATCGGCATGCCGGCATATACCCTCACCGGTTGCTTAACGGAAATTTCCAATGTCCAGTTGCCGCAGAATCCAACATCGCCTTTTCCGGCTGTGGCATGAATATCAATACCAAGGCGGCCTGTGCTGCTCTTGCCTTCCAGGAAAGGTACGTGCGCATGCGTTTCTGTATATTCATCGGTAACACCCAAATAAAACTTATGCGGTTCAAGCAGAATGCCTTCTTCTGGAATTTCGAAATGAGCAATGGTATTATGTTTTTTAGCATCAAGCTCATTGTCTACATAAAGCGCAAGTGATTTACCCAGGTGCACATCATAACTGTTGCTGCCCAAACATTCCCGGTCGTAAGGAACAATCTTAATGGTTCCTTTATCCATTTCTTCCAGTATCCTTTTGTCTGATAAAATCATTTTATTATTCTAATTTACAGTTTCGCAAAATAAAGGCTTATAATTCACAGATGCCACTTATTTATCAACATCAAATCAACGGATCAACAAAAATCGGCGTCTGGCATATTGCTGAGGAGGAATCTTTCTTTCTGAAAAAAGTTCCGCTTCAACGATCGATCACACATCCGCATAAAAGGTTGCAGCATCTTGCAGGCCGTTATCTTTTACCGGAACTGGAACCAGGTTTTCCATCAGAACTTATTAAAATTGCGGACACAAAAAAACCTTTTCTCGAAAATGAAGCCTTTCATTTTTCTATCAGCCATTGTGCTGATTATGCTGCCGTCATCATCAGCAGCCATCAGCGTGTTGGAATTGATGTTGAAATGGTTTCGGAAAAGATCATCACGATTATTCCAAAATTCCTAACTGCTGAAGAAATGTTTTTATTGCTGCCGGGAAATATTGCAAACACCGCAACACTTTTCTGGAGCGTTAAAGAAAGTATTTACAAGTGGTTTGGCAATGGCTCTGTAGATTTTAAAAAACATATCAGGATTGAAAATCTCGAAAAAAAAGATGGGAGCCTGATTGTCAGTTGCAGTTTTCTGAAAGAAAATAATATAGCGCTTCAGGTACATGCGTTATTCCTAAACGATCATTACCTCAGTTGGGTTACGACGGACATTCATTGACAGACACAATATTATCGCCGGGATTCTGATTCAGTATCTCACAAAGTGAAGTGTACAATTCCCGGTATTGCGTACGCAGCTGCAATGGTTTTTCAAAAAACAACTCTATACTTTCCGCCCAGAATTCCTGGAAATTTGTTTTGGCATAATCGGAATATAAACCAGACCCTGCACTGCATTCTTCATCAAATACTTTTTTACCATTGCTGTTGAACTCATGATAATTACCTTCAAAAGTATCATCTGTATTTTTATCAAAAATAAATGTCTGCGAGTACAATGCGTGCGCCATTTCATGCAGCCCTACATTCTGTCCATCATCAGGGACACGAAATCCATCCAGGAAATGTTTCCAGGAAAAATTGATCGACCTGCCCTGCACATTTCCTTCAATGATATGAAGCGTTGCAGGAGCAACATATTCTTCCGGGTAAATATGAATGCGGGTGAAATCGGGTAACAGGTATTTTTTTAATCCGAAGGTCAGTTGCACGGCTGCTGCACTGATCAATACCGGCATTTCTTTAAACCCGATCCTGCCGTGGATCATAAAGGTTTTATCATCCATGAAATTATTAAGACGGTGCAGAAATTTAGTACGGTCATTTTCTTCCAGTTTATTAAAATAGGGAAAATGCTTTTCAAGTATCGGTACCAGTTCGCCGTCTGGAAAGTCAAGTTCATCACCATGATAGGCAAGATAATCAGGCCGCACCGCCGGTTGCTGTTCATCCGTTTCATCATCATCATCATCTGCGATATGCCGTTTAATCATGATCACAGCAAAAATAAACAGGCCGATAAAAATAAAGGCCATTGAAGCGCTCGGTACATAATGTTCGTCTTCTTTAAGCTGTGTACCGGTTTGATATTGCCTGCTCTCCACAACTTGTGTGATGCTATCGGTAATCGTTAGTATGCTGTCTACATAAGGAATGTGTTCGCCTTTGGCAAGATAAATATCAGTATCTTTTCCTCCGGGTTTATAAATTTCGCTGCTGACTGTATTATCAGTAGGATAAGGATGATATGTGGTATCAAAAGGCATTGCGGATCATTTATGTTTACTCATCTGCATCTCCGGCATTTTCTATCAGGTTAAAATTAATGGAGTCCTGTCCTGCGATACCTTCCACTGAACCTTTAATATGTGCGGCATTGAGCAATACTTTTTCCAGTTGTTTTTCTCTGGCCTTCCACAATTTTTCCATTGCATCACGTTCGCGCTGGATGGAAATTTTCATACTCATAAATCCTTCGCGGATGGCATTCCATTGTTCACTGAATTCATTGCTGGTAAGATAGCTGTAAAGCATATTTATTTTATCGCCTTTATTTTCGTGTTTGCTGTTTGCTTTGAACAAATTAAGAATGCCGTCTCTTAAAACATGCACCAGTGCAGCCACTTCTTCAAAACTGCAAACCCATACGCCATCTATCAGTGAAAATTTATTGTGGTTTTCAGGTAGTGTGTTTGTTACGAGCACGGCCACATCTGAAGTGGTGCTGCGCATATCTGCCTTCAGTTTATCGATCCATGATTTATCAAAATTTTTAGTGCGCTTGCTCTCGTAAATGATCCGGCCGCATTCCTGTGCAACATTATTGCGGACTGTTTGAATGCAATCGGCGCCACGTATTCCTTTTCCAACTTCACTGATCAGATCAAAAGGAAATGCAGCGATCAACATTTCTTCCAGCGCCAGTTCCTGCACTTCGCCCTGCAACTGCATGCTTCCCTGTTCTGCTTTGCGGCGCATTTCTTCCGCCAGTCTTTTCTGATCTTCCAGTTGCTTTTCCAGTTCCCGCATTTTTAACTGGATCGCAGTATCCTTCAGTTCATTTTTTTGAAATTCAATTTTCCGGATCTCTTCTGTAAGTTTTACACGTTCCTCCTGCATTTTTTTCTGGGCATTGATCTCCAGTTCAGCCTCCCTGGTTTTTAATGCCTGTTCCATTTTTAAAAATTCCAGTTCTTTCTGCCGCGCCGATTTTAATTTTTCTTCATTATCGCTGTTGATCTGTTCCTGCATTTTTAAGCGGTTCTCAAAATCGGTTGTAATGGTTTTACGGAGATTTTCTTCCAGCGATTGCTGCAGTTGTTTTTTTTCCGTTGCCAGAACAGTATTAAAGTCTGCTTCTTTTTTGCGAAGCTCTGCAGCAAATTCATCTTCCTTTTTTTTCTGCCAGTCTACCATTTTACCGCGGAGTTCTTTCTCCACTTCGTTTTTCAGGCTTTCATTCAGCTCAAATTCGTGTCCGCAGTTAGGACATTTTATTTCTGTGGCCATTACATTTTTTTTTAATGCTTTACAGATGACAAGATAAGAAGAAGCGCTGATTTATAACAGATCTGTGCGGGCAATATCACCTGCATTTTCAGTTGTATTGTTCCAGTACCAGCGGGTGGTTATTTACGCTTTAAAATTGCTGAATTGTTTTATTGTTGAATGGTTGAAGAAAGTATAAAGAATTGAGCGCTCAACAACAATTTAACTATTTAAGCCTTCAACTGTTTAAATAAAAAAAGCGAAGTATAAAACTTCGCTTCGTGCGGCAAAGGAGATTCTCCCGCTA
>JBDUCW010000077.1:0-20999 GCA_040003235.1 Ferruginibacter sp.
TTTGTTTTGACCTCACCTTTAATTCCTCTCCCAAGGAGAGGAAAAGGATGGTTTTTAGAGATCCCCTTAAAACTTAAAACGTATTACGTAGAACGTATTACTTTCCCCCAATCCATTTAACACAAACCGGAACGGGCACATCAATCTTCTTTCCGGTATCAGTCAATAAGCCTGTTGCTTTATCGATTTTAAAAATGATAATTGAATCGCTGTTTTGATTAGCAACCAAAAGAAAATTTCCGGACGGATCGAAATTAAAATTGCGGGGGCCTGAACCTAACGTTGACTGATGGCCGATCAACGTCAATTTTCCTGTTACCTGATCAATTGAAAAAATACCAATTGTATTTGATTCGCCACGATTGGAGCAATACAAAAATTTTCCGTCTGAAGAAACATGAATGTCTGCACTGCCGATAACGCCGGTATAATTCACCGGATGCGCAGAAATGGTTTGCAGTTCAGATAATTTTCCATCACTATAATCAAATGTGACAATATTTCCTGAAAGTTCTTCTATTAAATAAGCGAATTTATTATTGGGATGAAAAGCAAAATGCCTGGGACCGCTTCCCGGAACTGTTTTAAAAAAAGACTGGTCTGTTGGAGTTACCATGCCGTTCCTGCTGTTGAAATGATAACTGAACAATTGATCGGTGCCGAGATCGGCTACAAATAAATATTTATTATCGGTAGAAAATGTAGTGGAATGGACATGCGGAACATCCTGTCTTCCTTTCACAGGCCCGGAGCCCGTATCATGAATGGTCTGTGTCGCAACGCCGAGGCTTCCATCTTTTCTGATGGGAAGAACTGAAAAGTCGCCACTGCTGTAATTGGCTGTGGTAGCCCATTTGCCGGTTTTGTCTACCGCAACATAACAGGGATGTTTACCGCCGGACGATTCTTTATTGATCGCTGATAAGGTTCCGTTTTTTTTATCAAAAGAAAAAGCAGCAATGCTTCCTCCGGTTGTAAAACGGGAACTGTCGGCATTTTCATTTACAGCATATACATTCTTTTCATCCGGAGAAACGGCGAGGAAAGAAGGGTTGGAAGTTTTAGCAGTGCTTACCAAACTGAAATCTGCATTACTGCTGTTGAATTTATAAACATAAATGCCTTCACTTTTTCCGCCGGTGTAAGTACCGACCAATAAATAATTTTCCTGCTGTGCCAATAAAGAAAAAGAGAAGAAGGATAATAAACTTATTAAAAGCAATTTCATAATGCTGCAGTTTTAATTAAAAAAACGTTTACCGGTTTTCCTGTAAACGTTTCAAATATACTTTGTATTAACTATTTGGGCCTGCTATTTTTCAGAATGCAGCAAACTGTTATTATGGTTGTTTTTCTACACGGCTGGGCGTATCTTTTCCACTGATGATCGTTTTGCTGCTGATGGCAACTGCTTTAATGATCTCAGCCATATTATTCATATCGAGTGTACCGATCTCATCTTCCTGTGTATGATAATATTTTTCGCTGTCCATTTTTGAAGTGGAAATGGTATGTGCCGGAACACCGAGCGCTGCAAGTGTTGCATTGTCTGACCGGTAAAAAAGATTTTGTTTTGGATAAGGATCGGGTTCAAAATGAAATTGTGAACCGGTAAGATTGGCCTGCAGAATTTTTCCCATATCACTTTTTTCATAACCGGTAATGTAGGCGCTGTTGGTGCCCCATTTACTTTCTGTGCCGATCATTTCAATATTGAACATGGCCATTACTTTATCTGCATTAAGTTGTTTGCTGAAGTACCGGCTGCCGAATCCGCCGATCTCTTCTGCCGTGAAAGCAACAAAAATAATGGTGCGTTCATTTTTTTCTTTTAACTGGCTGAAATATTTTGAAAGCATGATAACGGCTGTAGTGCCCGCTGCATCATCATTTGCACCATTGTAGATACTATCCTGTTCGGCATCAGGTTTTCCAATTCCGAGGTGATCATAGTGTCCGCTGATCACCACGTATTCATCTTTTTTACTTTTACCGGGTAAAACACCCACAACGTTTTTCAGTGGTTGTTTGGTCTGCTGATTTTTTATGTGCAGGTTAATAGATGAAGGATTGGTATTGGTGGTTAAGATAAATATCTGCGAAACTTCAGACTGGAATTTTGCAGCTGCAGCAAAACGCTGAAAGCTTTGAAACCTTTTTAAGTGTATAGTGTCAATAAGAAATATAATATTTTTTTCTTTTTCCATTAAAGGGAAAACGATCTTATTAAAAGTGTCTGTCTTTTTTATAACAATAACTTCATAGTTCTTTAGCGAGGTCAGATCGATCTCTTCCTGGGTAGTATTGGCAGTTACATTGCTGATGCCCAGGCTTTCTCCATCCAGTGATCCTGTAATTTCTGTTGGCTTTGATTTGATCATGGCAAATTCCTGGAAATAAGAATTGCTGCTGCCGAAAAACTGTAGTTTACTTTTTGCAAATTCAGCGGCAATAAAATCAGCTGCTTTATCAATGGAAGGCGTAAATGTTTTGCGCCCGCCCATATCATCGGCACTCAATACGGTTTCAATACGTTCTACTTCACCGGCGTTGATGACTTTATTGATGTCTTGTGCAAAGCAAATGGTGCTTGCTAAGATAAGGATCACAAAGAATAAATGTTTCATTGAATTAGATTTAGCCCCCAACTCCTAAAGTAGAGTTATCCGAAGAGCGTGATGATAAATATAGAATTGTATCGTGAAAGAATTAAAGATAGGTTTTAAAATTATTATTTTGTATGGTCAGACGAGACGTCAGACCAGTTCTGCTCTGGCTGTTAAACCAATTATCAATTATCCATTATTAAATTATCAATTATCAAAGGCTCATCATCTCTTTAAACTTCACTGCCTGTCTTCTGCTCACTTCTACTTTTTCACCACCATGCAATTCAAGCAACAGGCCGCCATTGAAGTAAGGCTCTACTTTTTCTATCATGCGCAGGTTGACAATATGTTTCCGGTTGGCGCGGAAAAAAATTCTTTCGTCCAGTCTTTCTTCCAGTGCATTCAATGATTTTAAAATGAGTGGTTTGTTGGTACTGAAAAAAACCTTTGCATAATTGCCCACGCTTTCAAATAAACGCACTTCGCTGAGTTTTACAAACCAGCAGCGTTCGCCATCTTTTACAAAAACCTGGTCATTCTCACTGAGCGGGCCACGGTTCAAGGCAGCCATTTCTTTTTCTTCTGCCTGCTGAATTTTCTGCAATGCATCTGCAAGGCGTTTGGGTTCTACCGGCTTCATCAGATAATCGAGTGCATTCACTTCAAAAGCTTTCAGTGCATATTCATCATAAGCAGTTGTAAAAATCACGTGTGGTAATTTCTCCAGTTCTGATAACATATCAAAACCGGTTTTGCCCGGCATCTGGATGTCGAGAAATACCAGGTCGGGATTCAGCAATTCAATTTTCTCAATGCCTTCATTGGCATTGGCTGCTTCTGCAATGACTTCCACTTCAGGAAAGTCCTGCAACAATTTTCTTAATTCAGTTCTTGCCAGACGTTCATCGTCTATAATGATGGCCTTATGCATAAAGTTATAGTTTAGATCCTGACCGTTTTTTTCCGGTCGTTCATATTTGAAAGTTGAAGGTTATTTGCCAATGGCATGATGATCTTTGATTCGACCATTTCGCTGTTCATATTGTGTATTTCAAAACTCGCTTTTCCCTGGTATAAAAGATTGAGCCTGTCTACGGTGCTTTTAATACCAAAGCCATCATTGTTTAATTCACCGCTTAGCTGGCCTGTATTCTGCACGATCAATTCATGATGCGCATCCGTAAAATCAGAAATGATGCGGACAACACCGCCTGACATCTGTTTGCTGATGCCATGCTTGATCGCATTCTCCACCAATGTCTGCAGCATCATCGGCGGAATCGGTTGTCCCAATGTATCTTCATCAATATCAAGTTCAATTTTCAGCCGTTCTTCAAAGCGCATCTGTTCCAATGCCAGGTAATCATTTACAATATCCAGTTCTCTTTCGAGTGTTACCGTTTCCATTTTTTCTGCCTGCATACTGCTTCGCAGAATATTGCTTAGTTCAGTAATCGCTTTTCTTGCACGTTGCGGATTTTCATCTACCAATGCGCGGATACTGTTGAGCGAATTAAAAATAAAATGCGGATTGATATGCGATTTGATCGTCTTGAGCTCAAGGTCTTTTACAGTACTTTCCAATAGCAATTTGTCCAGTTGATCTTTTCGGTTCTTGTTAATATAATGCCATACAAAATAAATGAGCAGCCACAATGCAAACAGGATCACATTCAGAACAATGTTGGAGAACTCGCGGCCTTTGCGCATTTCCACATATGTCCAATCTCCTTTTTCATCACGGAACCAACCATAGGAAGTTTTTATTTTATCGATTCCTTTTTGAACCGAACTGTCACGCGAGCCCTGGAAATAATTGGCATTTACAATTCCCAGTTCCGCTTCCATTTTAATTGCTTTCTCCTTTCTTTCCTGCCGCACATATTCATCAAAAGAAAGATGACTAACCTGGGCCGTATATTTAGAACCGTAATAAGCCACGAGGCTGGAACAAACCACAGCAACTATAAACAGCACCAGTACCTTATCCAGTGTAAACCGCATCCAGTTTCCTTTTTTGAGGATGCTGCGCAGCAGATGCGTGGCGAATACACACCATGCAAAATCAATAACGAGACCTGTAAAAAATAAATTTCTTTTTGCTTCAGGTGTAAGATAATAATCACTGGCAAACTGGTAAGCTATAAAAAGATTCAGTAAAGCCCATCCTCCCCATCCTCCTAATTGACAGGCCCAATAACGGAATGATTTTTTAAACATAAGTCGACAAATCTACAATTCAATATCCTTAAAACCTGCACCGGTTTTGATTAATGGCGAAATGACGGTTTAACTGGCTGCAGCAATACAGGCTCCCAGCCGCAGGT
This sequence comes from Ferruginibacter sp., assembly GCA_040003235.1. GTDB lineage: Bacteria > Bacteroidota > Bacteroidia > Chitinophagales > Chitinophagaceae > Ferruginibacter. The sequence goes on from JBDUCW010000077.1 coordinate 4,937, forward strand.
TCGAAGTATTTTCACTTTTTCAGTAATTTGAATGCATGTGACCATTGACCTCTTAAAAATCCCGGGATACACCAGAGTATGCAAAGCGATTCAATGCATGCAGCGCTTTCTGCCTTGCCCATATCTTCCGTTTCCCAACCGAAAGAAGTAAGAATACCGGTAACCGTTTGCTTTGCATCTGCATCATTACCGCAAATAAACATAGATGGTTTGCCGGCTGAAAAATTTGGTTGGTACATGCAGTTATTGCCTACGCTGTTGAATGCCTTTACAAATTTTGCAGACGGAGCAGTCTTCTGCAGCACTTCCATCAGTGATGAATTGGCCTCCGTAAAATATTGTATTACGCCATTCACCGGCGGTTTACTATGACTGATAGGATTGGTAGTATCGATAATTATTTTTCCATTTAAATTATCCAGGCCCGCAGCAAGAATGGCCTGGTTGGCTACTTCGCCTAATGTGCACAATACAATGAGTTCTCCGAAAGCAGCAACAGTATCAAAATTACCGGTCTTCCCGGCAGGATTTTCCTGCTTCCATTTAACAACAGTTTCTTTGTTTACATTTCTTGTGCCCAGCATTACTTCATGTCCTTCTTTTAAAAATGCTGACCCCAATGTACGGCCAACATCACCCGAACCGATGATCCCTATTTTCATAACAAGTATTTTTAATGATTGATGTTTAAAGCTAATAACATTTACGCAGGTAAATTTGTTTTGCTTAGTTTTACAAACATAAATGGCCAATCCAAATTTAAATAAGGATAAAGAATTTTTATCGCCGCTTGATAAGGAATTTGAAAACAATATCCGCCCTTCTGCTATTGATGATTTCAGTGGGCAGGGGCAGATCATTGAAAACCTGACGGTATTTATTAAAGCTGCAAAACTCCGCGGCGAAGCATTGGATCATATTTTATTTTATGGCCCGCCGGGACTGGGGAAAACAACCCTGAGCAGGATCGTAGCAAATGAACTGAATGTAAATATCAAAGAAACCAGCGGACCTGTTATTGAAAAGCCCGGTGATCTGGCAGGGCTGCTTACCAGCCTGGAAACAAATGATGTTTTATTCATTGATGAAATACACAGATTGAGTACAGTGGTGGAAGAATATTTATATGCGGCCATGGAAGATTACCGCATTGATATTTTAATTGATACCGGTCCCAATGCGAGGAGCGTGCAGATTAATCTCAATCCCTTTACGTTGATCGGTGCAACTACAAGAAGTGGTTTGCTGACTGCACCATTGCTGTCGAGGTTTGGTATTAAATCCAGGCTGGAATATTATAATGCTGTGGTACTGCAGAAAATAATTTTACGGTCGGCCTCTATTCTGAATACAAAGATCACCAGTGATGCCGCTAAAGAAATTGCCGGCAGAAGCCGCGGTACGCCAAGGATTGCAAATGGGTTACTGCGCCGTGTAAGAGATTTTGCGCAGGTATTGGGTAATGGTGTTATCGATATGAACATTACGGAACATGCCTTAAAAGCATTGAATGTAGATGAGCATGGACTTGATGAAATGGACAACAGGATCCTTTCTACCATCATTGATAAATTTAAAGGCGGCCCTGTTGGTATTACAACTATTGCAACAGCAGTAGGCGAAGAAACCGGAACACTGGAAGAAGTATACGAACCGTTTCTGATCCAGGAAGGTTTTTTACAACGCACACCACGCGGCAGGGAAGCTACAGAAAAAGCATATAAACATTTAGGAAGAATGATGCCGAGGCAAAGCGGAGGAGGAAATTTATTTTCTTAGTACTGCTTTGTTGGATTGTAAAGTTGCATTGTTGACGTAGCGCATTTATAAGCGTCTCCACAAAAAAAATCCCGGACATGCCGGGAAATATTTTCAAAAAAACTGATTTACTTAATTTCAGGAACTACCAATCTGAATCCGTTGCCATGAATATTTACGATCTCGATATTGCTGTCTTCTTTTAAATATTTACGTAGCTTGGCAATATACACATCCATACTGCGGCCATTGAAATAAGTATCGCTTCCCCAGATTTTTTTCAATGCAGCTTCACGGCTCAACAGATCATTTTTATATTCGGAAAGCATTTTCAGTAATTCATTTTCTTTCGGACTGAGTACCTGCACTTTTCCATTGATGGTCAGTTCGCGCAGGCGTGGATTGAAATGATAATTGCCCAGGTCATATTCTGCATTTGCTTCTTCACGGTGAATTTCTTCATTGCGTTTTAAGATCGCTTTTATTTTATGCAACAGCACTTCACTGTCGAAAGGCTTGGTAATATAATCATCGGCGCCCAGTTTATAACCCTGTATGATATCGTCTTTCATTGTTTTGGCACTGAGAAAAAACAAGGGGACATCCGGGTTGATGTCGCGGATCTCTTCCGCAAGGGTAAAGCCATCCATGTTCGGCATCATCACATCCAGCAGGCAGATATCAACTTTTTCCCGCTGAAATGCAGCAAGGCCAAGGCGTCCATCTCTTTCTAAAAAAACTTCATAGTCATTCAGCTCCAGGTAATTTTTCAATACCATTCCAAGATTGGTATCATCTTCACACAATAATATTTTCGGTTTTGCAGATTCCATTTTTATTTTTTTTAATTATAACAAATAAAGATATTCAATTCCTGTAAATGAAAGACAGCAAGGTAATCTTTTGTTAAGATTGGCTGCAATATATATACCGCGTTCTAAGGTTTGTATTTTGACTGCTGATAAATCTGTTCCGGATCCATTGCCATCAGGTCGGGCATTTTGGTTGACGGATTACTGCCCATATATTTTTTTACGATCTGCCATCCGGCATAACTTCCAATATTGCCGGGCGCATTTCCGCCGTTGTCATTCACGATCTCCTGCGTCTTCGGACTTTCGCCAATATAATTCTTGACGATGTTTTTGTCTGTGACCTGGAGATAATTATTCTGCAGAAAAAGATCCCAGATCACACGCTCATTCTGCCTGCACATTTCCATTTCTTCTTTGCTATAACCGATGAGTTTGTTTTCATCAACATAGGGTAATAATTTACTCAGCAGGTAAAGTTTTTTACCTCTTTCCACCATTAACTGAACCAGCGGAAGATCATCGCCTTTTTCCGGGTACATATCATTCACGATATTTTTTGTTGTGTTGATGGAAATAAATTCCGGTTCAAACTGGCGTGAAATATATTCCGGGTAGGTTTCCTGTACCATCGTTGATTTATAAAAATCAGAATTCCTGCCAAGGTGAAGATGTAATCCAACCATCAGGGCATCAGGAGAAATGATATCACCAAAACCATCCAACGGTCCGATATAAGTAATAATTTTTTTCGGGATCGGGTAGTTGGGGAAATAATATTTTACAAACTGCAGATCTTTCCTGATAGCATTTTCATACGGGCTGAAATTACTGTACAACTGCTCGGCCGTATCATATACGGCTTGAAAAGACTCCAGGAAATGTTTGACATAAGATGCTACAGAATCATTGCTCCAGTGCGGATCGGTATTCAGGATCTGCAGCATAAAGTTCTGCATAAATCCAGGATACTTATTTTGCAACCGGTCAATTTCCTGCAGCATATGATTGGTATCGGCCTTAAAAAAATCCTGTTCAAAACGTTGCGTACTGAGATTGATCTGAATGCCCGAAACATCCGGCGTTTTTACCGCATTGTTACAGGAAAAAAAGATCAATGCAATAAAACTGATTGAAAAAAAATATTTCATACCACGAATTTACACGAATATTTTTTGCCACGGATGTCACGGTAAGGCACGGATTTTTTTTGCCACAAATGCACGAATAATACGGTTGTATTTGAAACCGCTAATTTACTATCCTCCGGAATTCGAGTTTTGATTTTCCAAAATTAATTATCATGCCAATTTGCAGCCGGATATTTTCAGATAATTAATGGCCTGGGCAAAGTCCTCATTGGCAATTTCTTTTTTGGCTTTTATCTCAACAATGATTTCATTCATAGCAATAAATCCGCATAGAAAAAATGCGGTAGCGTTATCTTTTTATAGTTGATCACATACTTTTTTTCTCTTTCGAAATCAATTGCCCTGACAGTAAACTCATATGCCAATGCATCTTTATAAACAATCTCTGCGAGTCCCCAGCCAAGAATATTGTGAATCTCCATGCAAATGCCTGTTATAAAATAAGCCTCCTCGCCGTAAACGAACTCTTCCATAAAAGTTTTATAATTCATGTAAATTTGTAAGGTATAGAGTTACGGACCTCGTTGTTTACACGTTTCATGAACTGTATTAACACAGAACGTAACTTATTTCTCTATTCGTGTAAATTCGTGTCATTCGTGGCAGTTAAACAGTATGAAGATTTTTTTAGCACAACAAAACTATCATATCGGCAATTTTGAAAGCAATACCCAAAAAATTATTGCTGCCATTGAAGCTGCAAAACAACAGGGTGGAGATCTTATTGTATTCAGCGAACTCTGCATCTGCGGTTATCCGCCACGTGACTTTTTAGAGTTCAACGATTTTATCAATAAATGTTACGCAGCAATTGATGCTGTAAAAATGCATGCTGATACGATTGCCGTTCTGGTTGGAGCACCCGACCGCAATCCCGATCCAAAAGGAAAAGAACTCTTCAACAGCGTATATTTTTTAGCTGACCAGGAAGTGAAACAGATCATTCATAAAACCTGCCTGCCTAATTATGATGTGTTTGATGAATACCGTTATTTTGAACCGGCATATGAATGGAACATTATTGAATATAAAGGGAAACGCATTGCTGTAACAATCTGCGAGGACATCTGGAACCTGGGTGATAATCCATTATATCGTAATTGCCCGATGGACGAACTCATCAAACAATCGCCGGATGTGATGATCAATCTTTCAGCATCACCATTTGATTACACGCATGTAGAAGACCGCAAAGCCATTATCAAACTCAATGTAAAAAAATATAAGTTGCCGATGCTTTATTGTAATTGTGTTGGCAGCCAGACTGAAATTATTTTTGACGGCGCTTCACTGGTATTTGATAAAGATGCCAATCTTATCAAACAGCTTCCGCTTTTTGAAGAAGCAATGGAATCTTTTGAATTGAATGACGATAATAGTTTTGATCTGCCCATACTTGCTGAAGCGAAAGATATTCCGGATGAAGAATTAAGTCCGGTGCAACTCGATTATCAACTCTGTATTGCTGAGATTCATGACGCGATCGTACTCGGTATCAAAGATTATTTTACCAAGATGGGATTTACCAAAGCCATCATCGGGAGCAGCGGCGGTATTGACAGCGCAGTAACACTTGCATTGGCCTGCACAGCACTGGGAAAAGAAAATGTAAGGGCGATTCTCATGCCTTCGCAATACAGCACCGGCCATAGTGTTAGCGATGCAGAACAGCTCAGCAAAAATTTAAAAAATCCTTACGATATCATTCCGATAAAAAATATTTATGATACCTTTCTCACGGAATTAAAACCAATTTTCAAAGACCTTCCCTTCAGTATTGCTGAAGAAAATATTCAAAGCCGATCGCGTGGAAACCTGTTGATGGCAATTGCAAATAAGTTCGGTTATATTTTACTCAATACTTCAAACAAAAGCGAACTGTCAACCGGTTACGGAACTTTGTATGGCGACATGGCCGGTGGCATTGCAGTGCTGGGTGATTGTTACAAGATGCAGGTATTTGCGCTGGCAAAATATATTAATCGCATCAAAGAAATTATTCCCGAAAATATCATCGGCAAACCGCCCAGTGCTGAATTGCGGCCGGATCAGAAAGACAGTGACAGTCTTCCTGAATATGATGTGCTGGACAAATTACTTTATCAATATATTGAAAGAAGACAAGGCCCCAATGAAATAAAAGCGCTGGGCTTTGATGCTGCGCTGGTAGATCGCGTATTGCGTATGGTCAACATGAATGAATACAAGCGCAACCAGTTCTGTCCCATCATCCGCATTTCACCCAAGGCATTTGGTGTAGGAAGAAGAGTGCCGATTGTAGGAAAATATCTTTCCTAGCAGATTAATATCTTTAATTGCGGTGAATACAATTTAAAAGTCAAAAGTAAAAAATTAAAAAGACTTCAATTTTCCAGGTTATTTTTTTAATTTTTAATTTTGACTTCATTTAATTTTTCTCCACCATCACTGCAGTACCATAAGCCAAAACTTCTGTAACGCCATTCATTACTTCGTTGGCATCATAACGCATATTGATCACTGCATTGGCGCCATGTTCCTGAGCATGCTGCAGCATCAGCTGAAATGCTTCCTCTCTTGTTTTTTCACAGAGTTCTACATAGATAGAGATCTTACCGCCAAACAATGTTTGAAAACCACCGGCAATATTGCCAAACAAACTCCGGCTTCTAACGGTAATGCCCCGTACAATACCAAGATGTTTTATAATCCGGTAACCATCAAGACTGGTAGAAGTGGTAATTAAATTCTGATCGATCATGATTTTTTGTTTTGGTAAAGGAACGCAGATTATCATGATTTTAATAATTTGCTGTAATTTTTATTTTAGTATTCATGTTGTCTGACATTTATGAAAACCAATCCAATTCCTAATAAAACCTGTGCCCATCACGAATAGCCTGATAATCTGTATACCGCATTTTAACAAAGATTTTCTGCATTCGGTATTATGGCAAAATAATTGTTAGATTAGAGTTCGTAATTTGCGACCTGCCTGATAAAGCCGGATAGTTTGTTGCTTCACATTGACCGCAAGCAAATTACTCTCAGCCTTAACAGGTCCGCAAAGAATCATTAATTATAAACTGGAATTATGGTACAGACAGCTGAAGATATCCGATTGCTGAATGAAAAGATCAATCATGCTGCGGGCTTTGTTACCCGTATCAATGACGAACTTGGTAAGGTAATCGTGGGTCAGCAATCCATGATCGAGCGCTTGCTGATCGGCCTTTTGAGCAATGGACATGTTTTGCTGGAAGGAGTGCCGGGCCTCGCTAAAACACTTGCGATCAAATCACTTTCACAAACGATCCGTGCACAGTTCAGCCGCATACAGTTTACGCCGGACCTGTTGCCTGCAGATGTGATCGGTACGATGATCTACAACCAGCAGAAGAATGAATTTTTTGTACGCAAAGGTCCCATCTTTGCCAATTTTATTCTGGCTGATGAGATCAACCGTGCCCCGGCAAAAGTGCAGAGCGCATTGCTTGAAGCGATGCAGGAACGTCAGGTAACCATTGGCGATACATCTTATAAACTCGAAGATCCTTTCCTCGTATTGGCTACACAAAATCCTATCGAGCAGGAAGGAACTTATCCTTTACCCGAAGCGCAGGTAGACCGCTTTATGCTGAAAGTAATTGTTGATTATCCCAGCAAATCTGAAGAGCAGCACATTATCCGGCAGAATACACAGGGACTTACACAACCTGCTATTAACCCGGTTGCATCGGCCAACGAAATATTAACGGCAAAAGAACTGGTGCGGCAGGTATATGTTGATGAAAAAGTAGAAAATTATATCCTTGATATTGTTTTTGCTACACGTTTTCCTGAAAAATATAATCTGCCTAAGCTGAAGCCACTGATCTCATTTGGCGGTTCGCCCAGAGCAAGCATCAACCTTGCATTGGCAGCAAAAGCGTATGCTTTTTTAAATAAGCGCGGATATGTTATTCCGGAAGATGTGCGCAGTATCTGTAAAGATATTCTCCGTCATCGTATCGGACTTACTTACGAAGCTGAAGCAGAGAATGTAAATGTAGAACAGATCATTGCAGAGATATTGAGGGTGGTGAATATCCCGTAGTTGTTTGCTGTTTATGGTTTGGCGTTCCTGAACAGTAAAAGAAATTAAAAGGGCTTGTTGAATAGGTAGGCTAATAATATGTTTGGTGTTTATGATCAGTCCTGTTTGAAGATAACAATATTGGAGAAGCTTATCAAATAGCAAAGTGAAATTATCAAAAATAAATCAAGTTTAAATTATAAAGAACGCCAAACAAAAACGCCCAACATTCAAACGCCAAACAATTTGAAGTGCTCACAACAGAAGAGATATTAAGAAAAGTAAAAGAACTGGAAATTAAAAGCCGGAAGATCACTACGCATTTGTTTACAGGTGAATATCATTCTGCGTTTAAGGGAAAGGGCATGAGCTTCCGTGAAGTACGGGAATATGCGGCCGGCGATGATGTACGTTTTATCGACTGGAATGTAAGTGCCCGTTTCAGCCACCCTTTTACTAAAGTTTTTGAAGAAGAAAGAGAATTGTCTGTAATGCTGATGGTGGATATAAGTGCCAGTAATTTATTCGGTACCGTTGCAAGAAGAAAAAAAGACCTGGTCACAGAAATGGCTGCAGTGCTGACTTTCAGCGCGGTGACCAATAACGATAAAGTAGGCGTGATCTTCTTCAGCGATAAAATAGAAAAGTATATTGCTCCTAAAAAAGGAAAGCAACACGCTTTGTTTATTGTGCGGCAACTGCTGACCATGGAAACAAAAAGCAAGGGAACTAATCTTGATGAAGCGATTAAATTCTTTAATAACAGCAGCAGGCAAAAGAATATTGCTTTTATACTCAGTGATTTCCTGGATGATGGATTTGAAAATGATCTGAAAGTAATTGCCAAAAGGCACGATGTGATCGGCATAAGAGTGTACGACAAAATGGATATGCAATTGCCCGAAGCAGGATTGCTGCAATTAAAAGATGCAGAAACGGAAAAAACAAAATGGGTAGACAGTAGCAATGCAATGGTGCGTTACAATTACCAGCAGCATTTTATGAAACAAAGCGACGAATGTAAAAATTATTTCCGGAAAGCAGGTGCCGAATTACTGCACATAAGAACAGATGAGGATTATGTAAAAATATTACAGCAGTTTTTTATAAAAAGAAGTTAACCGGCAAACAGGAAGCGGTAAAAAAATTTTTCAATAAAATCAACGGACTCCTTCCTTCCGAATACAACAACAAAACAACGAATGACGAACAGTTTTAAAAAGGCGGGAATTATTTCAGGGACTTTTCTTGCCGTTTTATTATCTGCATGGAGTGTTGCTGCGCAACCACCTTCATTGAAATCAACGGTTGACAGTAAAGCAATAATGATCGGGGAGCAACTGAACCTGAAAATAACGGCCACGTATAATCCTCTTCTGTACAAAGTAAACTGGGTCAATGTTCCGGATTCCATTGCACATTTTGAAGTGGTAGACAGAAAAAAAATTGATACTGTTGAGACCAGCGGATTGAAGATACTTGAGCAAACCATCGTGCTGACGAGCTTCGACAGCGGCAGCTGGCACACGCCTCCGTTGCAAGTGAATTTTGATCCGGTTCATAATACTACAGCCATCCAACTTTTTACAGATTCCTTTCTGGTAAAAGTTGCTTATGTGGCTGATACCAGTAAAAATTTAAAAGACATCAAACCCATACGCACCGTGGAGGTAACTGATCCATTGTGGTATTATATCCTGGGTGGAATTCTTGCAATAGTTGTTATCATTGGCGGCATCATACTTTACCGTCACCTCAACAAAAAAAAGGCTGCCACTATATTTGATGCTAAGGTTGGGGCATATACAGAAGCCCTGCAGGAAATGGAAAAACTAAGAACACTTGATCTTTCAAAAAGTATAGATATTAAAATGTATCATACCCGTTTATCGGAAATATTCCGCAGGTACGCGAGCAGGAAACAGAAATTAAACCTGATGAACCGGACTACAGGAGACCTGCTGACGGAATTCCGCTCCGCCAATATGAACCAGGATCAAACTGCAAAACTGGCTGCAGCACTGCGTTGTGGTGATGCGGTTAAATTTGCAAAATACCAGCCGGCCGTTTATGAAAGTGAACAATGTTTTGCAGATTTAAAAGATACAATACAGGCGATGGAGAAAATGGCCACCGAAAAATTGAACAAAACAACTGCATCGAAATAGCTGTTATAAAAAATAGAAATTGATATTCGATTATTTTAATGATATAAATTTTGAACAGCCCTGGTGCTTTGCTTTGATGGCAATCCTGCCGTTGTTGACAGTATGGTATGTCCTTAAAAATAATAAGCAACAAGGTGCTATCAGCATATCCGATGCTTCCGCAACCGGCCTTGGTGGATGGAAAAGTTCTTTGCGTCATCTTCCTTTTGCATTCAGGTTGCTTGCAATGGCCTGCATCATTATGGCATTGGCAAAACCACAAACAAAAAGTGAACAGCAGAATGCCGAAGGCGAAGGTGTGGACATTGTGCTCTGTATGGATATCAGCGGGAGCATGAATGCACTGGACTTTCAGCCCAACAGGCTGGAAGCTGCAAAAAATGTAGCGATCGATTTCGTAAATAGAAGATTGACAGACCGGATCGGTGTAGTGATATTCAGCGGAGAAAGTTTTACGCAATGTCCGCTTACAACCGATCATGCGGTATTGCAGCAATCCATACAAAGTATCCGCAATGGTTTACTGGAAGATGGTACCGCCATTGGGGCAGGATTGGGTACGAGTGTTGACCGGTTGCGAAGCAGTACTTCTAAAAGCAAGGTCATTATTTTACTCACAGATGGCGTCAACAATGGCGGTCTGATCGATCCTAATACAGCCAAAGAAATTGCGAAGGCTTACGGCGTAAAAGTATATACGATCGGTGTGGGCACTGATGGCTATGCACCCGTACAGGTAAGAGATCCAATGGGCAATGTAGTAACACAGCAACAAAAAGTTACGATCGATGAAAAATTATTGAACGAGATCGCAACAGAAACCGGAGGTAAATATTTTCGCGCAAAAGACAATGAAGGACTCAAAAATATTTATGCATCCATTGATGCGCTGGAAAAATCAAAAGTAGAAGTAACTACATTTACGAGGTACACTGATAAGTTTTTTCCTTTTGTAATGGCGGCTATGTTTTTTCTGTTGCTGGAAGTATTGCTGCGGTTTACTGTGTTTAAAAAATTTCCTTGATTACACGGATTTTTACAGATTGCAAGGATTAGACAACAACGTTTCGAAATCCCTTATCAATTTTCAAATGCACAGTGAAATATTTGTTTAAAATCTGTGTAATCTGTAAAAATCCGCGTAATAAAACTATTCCTGTAATTTTGTTTCAATGAAGGCGATCGTTTACAAATCAACCGGAAGCTGGTATGTGGTGAAACCATCGGATCCCATGAAAGTGCCGGATGGGCAAGGGTTTTACAATGCACGGCTGAAAGGTGTTTTTAAAATAGATGGAAGTATGTCCACCAATCCCATTGCAGTAGGCGATGAAGTGGAAATAGAAATGGAAAATGAACTGGAAGGAAGTGTTACCATCAGCGGCATCTCCAAAAGGCGCAATTATGTAAACCGGCAATCTCCAAGAAGCGAACACCATCATCATATCATCGCATCCAATTTAGATCAGTCCTTACTGATTGCTACTTTAAAAGAACCCAAAACTTCGCAGGGATTTATTGACCGTTTCCTGGTGGGTTGTGAAGCGTATCATATTCCCGCGATTATTGTTTTTAATAAAGCAGATCTGTATCATGAAAAAGAACTGGATAAATTTGAAGCACTGCAGGAAATGTATGAACGCATTGGTTACAAAGTTTTGCAGATGAGTATTGAAAAAAATGAAGGCGTTGATAAAGTGATCGCCTTGCTGAAAGATAAACTGACATTGGTTAGCGGGCATAGCGGTGTTGGAAAATCAACATTCATCAATACAGTATTGCCTGAAAAAAAATTATTGAGAACCAGTGAGGTCAGTAACTGGAGCGGTAAAGGCATGCACACCACTACTTTTGCTGAAATGTTCGATCTGCCGTCTGGCGGTAAAATAATTGATACACCCGGCATCCGCGAATTTGGTATTGTTGATATTTCGAAAGAAGAACTCTCCCATTATTTTCCGGAGATGAGAAGAATATTGAATGATTGCCAGTTTAATAATTGTATGCACATCAATGAACCTGGCTGTGCAGTGAAGGAAGCGGTGAACAACGGAACTATTGCAGTGGACCGTTATGCGAGTTACCTTACGATCCTGGATACCATAAAAGAAAAAAAGTATTAAAAAATTTAATACTTCTCATTGGGGGTTCAGCGTTTTGTTATGTAATGTCAATAGGCTTTCTGTTCCAGGAAGTGGGCAACTTCAAGTACTGCTTTATTCTGTTGTTTAACACTTTTATTCAGTTGTGGTAAAATGCTCACACCATTAAAAATGTTATAGTGAAGGGTCAGAAAATATTCTTTGTATTTAAAATCCCAGTCCAGCGTTTCCGCATCATCTACCTGGTTTAAAAAACTTACATGAAGTTCGTCGGCAAGTGTTCCGGCAATGGCGTAAAATTTTGAGATACCGCAGTTGTCATCGATTACGGCTTCGGTACCGCCCTGGTTAGTGGTTAAATGGTAGGACATGTGATTTTGGTTTTCTGGTTTAAGATACAATCGTCAGTAAGCTAACGTAGAAAGAACAGAATTATTTTACAGAGACAGAAAAGGAACGCTGATTTCTGGATTTTTAAGAGGTGTCATGATTTTTCTTTTAAACTGATATAACAGCTGGAAAAAATGCAGACATTGAATTTTTTATAAATTCAGATTGAAGTGAGTGGGAAGTAAAATTGTATCTGCGGAAATTATCCAAATCATAAAAATCCGCGTTCCGGCTATCCTTTGAACTTGGCCTTGGCAGCCTTTTTTGCAGCTTTTTTATCTTCTTTATTGGTGTTTTCGTCCAGCAGTTTTTCGGCGCCCACATTGCGGCCATTGGTGGGACAACCATATTTTTCTTTCTTATGAAAGATCTTGGCAATGAAACATCCGCTCAGCAGGAATGAAGCCAATGTTATAAGCAGGAATGTTTTTTTCATAAGCTAAAACTAATTTTTTTATTTGATACTTCCAAGTTGCAATAACTGTCAGCTGTCAACTGACAACAGTCAACTTTCTTTAAACCAACTGCTGTACATAATGTAGTTGTTGGCAATACGGTCTATTTCCCCACTGATCATGGCTTCGCTGATATCCTTTACTTTTCGTGCGGGAACACCGGCGTAAATGCTTCCATGTTCAATGATTGTGTTTTCAAGTACAACGGCCCCTGCTGCAATGATGCTGTTGCTTCCTACATGCGCATTATCCATTACGATAGCGCCCATGCCCACCAGCACATTGTCGTCTATAACGCATCCATGCACGATTGCATTGTGCCCGATGCTCACATTATTTCCAATTACCGTTGGTGCTTTTTCAAAAGTGCAGTGTATAACAGCGCCATCCTGCACATTTACTTTATTGCCCATGGTAATGGTATTTACATCGCCACGCACAACCGCATTGAACCAGATGCTGCACTCATTGCCAGTGGTTACCTGCCCTACAACGGTTGCATTCGGGGCAATAAAACAGTTGTCACCAAAAACAGGACTTATGCCTTTTACCGGAAGAATTGTTGCCATAAAATAATTCAGTTAAGAGTTGAGAGTTATGAGTTATGCGTTGAATGTGTACATTACAGGTTCTTTAATTCTGGACCCGTAACTCTGAACTCATAATTCATAATTACTTTTACATAAAGTTACCGTTTCATCAATGACACAGAGAGAAATTTTTTTACGGCATGTCGGGCAAACATCTTCCAATCCATTGGCATTGCATATTACAAAGGCAACAGGTTGTAAATTATATGATGCGGATGGGAAAGAATACATCGACCTCATTGCCGGGATCAGCGTGTGTAATATCGGCCACTGCCATCCGAAAGTGATCGGGGCCATTAAAAAACAGGCTGATGATTATTTACATATCATGATCTATGGCGAGTTGGTGGAAACGCCGCAACTGCAATATGCAAAACTGCTGACCGATCATCTTCCACAAAAATTAAATTCAGTATTTTATACAGCAAGTGGCAGTGAAGCAACAGAAGGCGCGATGAAACTTGCCAAACGTTATACGAACAGAACGCAGATCATTTCTTTTAAAAATTCCTATCATGGAAGTACACAGGGTTCATTGAGCATTATGGGCGATGAATACTGGCGCAATGCTTTTCGGCCATTGCTGCCCGATACCATGCAGCTGAATTATAATTCTTTTGAAGAGCTTGAAAATATCAGCGAACGAACAGCATGTGTTGTTGCTGAAACCGTGCAGGCAGAAGCCGGCGTAATCATCCCGAAAAATAATTGGCTGAAAGCGTTGAGAAAAAAGTGTGATGAAACAGGAACATTGTTAGTGCTGGATGAAATACAATGTGGCTTTGGAAGAAATGGTTCGCTGTGGGCATTTGAGCAGTTTGATATTGTGCCTGATATTTTATTGCTCGGTAAAGCATTGGGCGGCGGTATGCCAATGGGTGCATTCATCAGTGATAAAAAAATAATGGACAATCTTTCTGAAAATCCGGTGCTCGGTCATATCAATACATTTGGCGGACATCCCGTTTGTTGCGCAGCAGGCATGGCAGCATTCAAGGTTTTACTGGAAGAAAATTTAATCACTTCTGTAAAAGAGAAAGAACAATTATTTATTTCCTTATTGCAGCATGCGGAAATAAAAGCAGTAAGAAGTCGTGGACTGATGATCGCCGTGGAATTTGAAAATTTTGAAACCAATAAAAAAATTATTGATGCGTCGATTGCAGCCGGCGTATTTACTGATTGGTTTTTGTTTGCAGGTAATTGTTTAAGAATTGCACCGCCACTCACGATAACAGTAAAAGAAATTGAAACGGCGTGTAATATTATTACAACTTGTCTGGATGAATTAAGAATTAAGAGTTAAGCATTTCCACATTTTCACATTTCCATACCTTCAGATTTCCACATCAGAATCCAATTCTGAAACTTCCGAAAATTCCAAAACTTTTGATGCTTTGTGTGGGGAGATGAGCGGGTAGTACACGCCAGACAAAATCAAGCCGCAGCAGTTTAAAAATATTATCAACGCCGGTACCTACTTCTAAATAAATGCGGTTGCTGAGATTTGTGTAAGGATAGTTGCCGACAAAATTCAGTTTTTCATTATCGGTACTGATGCCGCCAACCAGGCCTTTGGCATTCCAGAACTGTCGCCATTTTAATTTACGCGTTGCTGCAAAATAACTGAAGATGCCATTGCCGATATTGTGTTCGATATTAAATCCGGCGTAGCGGTCTGTGATGAATTCATAGCGGTTCATTAAATTGAATGCATATTTATCGTAGTAATAAATTTCATTGCCCGGCGGCACTTCCAGCAGCATATAGGGAATGGTGCCAAATACTTTGCCGCCATAAAAATTATAATATAAACTTCCGTAAGGTGCAAGTTTGATATAATCAGAAATACCTGCGTGCAGTTTCGTATAATCATAACTGCTGCCGAAGATGTGCTTGAGACCCTTGCTTAGTTTCATTTCAACAATCGGAAGATCACTTCCAAGACTGCTCCGGAAAAAACCATTATCCAGAAAGCGTTCAAGATAAGCATACCGCAGTTTTAAAGAAACCTCCGCATTGTTCAGTGCAGCGCCGGTTGTGTTGCTGAAATAAAATTTATCCGGCAGATTTTTCAATGGTGTAAAATTCCGGTTGTCTAATGTAATCAACGCAGATAAACCAGACCGCCATTCATTAAAATATTCAGCTTTGGTTTCTTCGATGTTCATAAATTTTACCGGCACACGATTCTTGCGAACAGCCAAAGCAAAAATATTATCGGTGCCGATCTCATCAAAATAATTCTGGCCATTGTCAATATCATTTTTATAACTGACATGAATATAATTGCGGGGATTTCTGCGGCTGATGAAATCGTAAATTTCTGCCTTTCCTTTAAAGCGACGATCGGTAGTACCGTAAGCAAGATAACCATGCAGGTAATATTTTCTGCTGAAGCCATAAGCGGTGCCCAGGTCAAAACGAAACCGGGTGCCTTCCCAACTGTTGCCCGAGACCCAGTTATACCAGGGGCCGATCTCGTAATTGCCGATCGTTTTATAACCGGTTCCTAAAAAATTAAGTGTGTTGGTAATTTTTTTAAAGCGCGGAAGATTGGTAAGCGTATCGATCATTTTATAA
>JBDUCW010000196.1:0-6204 GCA_040003235.1 Ferruginibacter sp.
ATTAGATAATTAGACAATTAGATAATGTGAAACTTGAAACCTGAAACCTGAAACTTGGAATTTTGGAATTTAAAATATAAAATAGCAAAAGCAATTAGATGAAAAAAATAATAACCTTAGTAAGCTTTATGAGTGTTTTCGGGGCTTGTTCGCAGGAAAATAATTCAGTTGTGAAACCTGTTGAAGTGGTGGCAAAAAACATTTTTGTAGCCGATCCCACTATTTATTACAGTAAAGGATTTCTTGTGCTCGATAAAGTTTCCGGCGGAAGATCGGCGGACAGCAGTGGTGATTTTAAATTAACGGCATCGATTTCTGTCAGCACAAAAGACAGCAGTCATTATAAAGTTGCTCCATCTATCACCGGCAATGCAAACACAACCAACATGGAGAATGTGGATGACACATTGTATGCGCAAAATCTTTTCATCCGTTTTGCGGGCATTAATGCCGATAAAAAATTCAGGATCGCTGTTAAAGAAACAGATAAGCTCATCGATTTCATTGCTGTAAAAGCCTACATCTTTCCTTATATCAACCTGGTATGGTTTGGTTTGGTATTGATGGCGATTGGGTTTGTAATAAGTATTATCCGCCGCGCCGGTTTTTCTTCTCCGGCCGCTGCAATCGTTTTGCTGGCAGTAGCTGCCGGACTCTGTTATATGTTTCTTTTTGCAGACTAGTATCACAATCTGCTTTGAGTTGCCGTATTACTGTGATTGCTTTTTCAGAATAATTTCCCTGGATTTTTTCCCGTATGCCGTTATACATTTTCATAAATGAATCAACGGTGATGATCAATGATGAATCCTTCGGTTGATTATTTTTTGAGTGCAGTATATTTTTGGTGATACTATCTGCCATCAACGGAACGTTATACTTAAGCATGGTATCACAATTATTTTTAATAACGGCATAGGCAGAATCAATGGACGCTTCTGTAGTTGAATCAGCAATGTGCTCGAGATAAAGTTGATCCTGTTGTTTATCCGGGGAAGAATGACAGCCGGCCAGCAACAAAAATATAATTATTTTAACCCTGTAGCGGGCAGCTTTTTTCACCACAAAAAAGTCATTTAACGTATATACTGTAAATTTACAGGAATGATCAAACTGGTAAATCATAAATTTTATTTCCGCTGGATAATGATGATCGTTCTTGGAACGACCAGTTCAGTCTGCTTTGCTCAGACCGGCCCTAATGATACTATTCTTGTCCGGATGGTTGTTTACAACGGAGATACCATCGAAGCAAAGATGCTGCAGGAAGTTACGGTGTACACAATGGCGAATGAAGCTACTATGAGTGCACGCGCCAAATGGACCAGATTACGCAATGCCGTATATGTAACTTTTCCTTACGCTAAAAAAGCGGGTGCTGTAATGAATGAGATCAATGCACTCAATGCGGGTGTTACAGATGAACGACAGAGAAAGAAAAATATACAGTCGCGGGAAAAACAACTCAAAAAAGAATTTACCGATCCGCTCACCAATCTTTCTGTTTACCAGGGCAAGGTATTGATGAAGCTCATCAACCGCGAAACACATAACAACTGTTACGAGATCATTAAAGAATATAAAGGCGGATTAACCGCAAGATTTTACCAGACGGTTGCCTTCTTCTTTGGGAGCAATCTTAAACAACCTTACGACGCAACCGGCGAAGACGCCGAGATGGAACAGATCGCACAGGAAGTAGAAAGAATGTATGGATACAGGAGTTAGTGCTTTTCATTTCGATAGCTTATTCGGAATTGATAGTTGATAATGGATAATTAATAATTCATTTAATTCGTTAGTTCTTTTCTAATTCATTGCAGTTTATTTTTTACTACAGCTTTACAAAAGAATTGATTTCTTTTATAACTCCATTAACTCTGTGAAAACAACTCTATAAACTCTGTGGTAAATTCTTTCATAGACAACTAGATTAAATTCTTTCACAGCAGCTCGAAAACATTATCCATTATCAATTATCCATTATCAATTCAAACCATCCTACTTTTGCAGGGAGTAAAAAAGAGCATATGAAATTAGATCTGTTGGCTTTCGGTGTTCATCCCGATGATGTTGAATTAAGTTGCGCCGGTACTTTGTTGGTTGAAAAAGCCAATGGCAAAAAAACAGGTATCATTGATCTTACGCAGGGCGAACTCGGCAGCCGTGGTACTGCGGAAACAAGAAAAAAGGAAGCTGCTCATGCTGCAAAAATTCTTGGTGTTGACATCCGTGAAAACTTAATGATGGCTGATGGTTTTTTCAGGAATGATGAAGAGCACCAGCGGAGTGTGATCAGTGCAATAAGAAAATATCAACCTGAAATTATTCTCTGCAATGCACCCGAAGACCGCCATCCCGATCATGGCCGTTCTGCAAAACTGGTTGCAGACGCAGCCTTTCTTTCTGGTTTATTAAAAATAGAAACACACGATGACAATGGTAATCCACAACCGCACTGGCGCCCCAAATATGTTTTTAATTATGTGCAGGACCGTTTACTGAAACCGGATTTTGTCATTGATATTACTACAAGTTTTGAAAAAAAACTGGAAGCTATGAAAGCATACACAACTCAGTTTCATAGTGAAGGTGCATCAGGACCCCAGACTTATATCTCTACGCCTGCTTTCCTGGAGAGTGTGATCTATCGCCATAAGTGGTTTGGAAAGATGATTGGCGTTGAATATGCTGAAGGATTTATCTCCGAAAAAATGATTGGCCTTCGCAGTTTTGATTCACTGGTGCGTGAAAACACTTAGTTTAACACAAATGTGACTAAAACATGGTTCTTATTACAATATAAAGGGGTAGTTTTGCATTCTATTAAAGTTCAATAAGAAAATTATATCTCATACACATGGTAACCCCCAAATTCATCAATAACAGGAGCAACTTTCATCAGGAATTAAAAGCGCGTGTTGCAAGGTACTTCGAAGAAAATAAAAAAGCCAGTACCGGCAATTTCAAACTACACTTTAAGGCAATTCTTTTTTGTGCGTTATACACAGTTTTACTGGTTCACTTATTATTTTTTACGCCACCAAACTGGATCGCGATTATCGAATGTGTACTAATGGCTGGCTTAACAGCAGCAATCGGTTTCAATGTAATGCATGATGGTGGACATGGCAGTTTTAGCCAGAGTAAAATTGTGAACAAAGCCGCTGCAATGAGCATGAACTTTTTAGGTGCAAGCAGTATCATGTGGAACATGAAGCACAATATCCTTCATCATACTTATACTAATGTTGATGGTGTGGATGATGATATTGAAGCTGGTATTTTTCTTCGCCTTTGTGAAACACAGAAACGCTATAAAATGCACCGTTTCCAGCATATATATTTTTGGTTCCTTTATACCTTACTGCACATTATCTGGATCTTTAAAACAGATTATGACAAATATTTTGCATCAAAGATTGGCGGTATTGCGATCCGCAAATTGACCGTAAAAGAACATATTGGATTCTGGACGGCAAAAGTATTATATGCTGCAGGTATGATCGCATTACCAATTTATCTATTGGGTTTTACCAAATGGATCGTTGGGTTTTTGATCATTACGATGACAGCAGGATTGATCATCAGTATTGTTTTCCAATTAGCACATACTGTTGAACATACTACCTTCCCTTTACCGGGTGTTGAAACCAACAGAATTGAAAATGAGTGGGCCATTCACCAGGTAAATACCACTGCAAACTTTGCAACTAAAAATAAACTCATCAGCTGGCTGGTAGGCGGACTGAACTTCCAGATAGAACATCATCTGTTTCCTAAAATATCACATGTACACTACCCTGAAGTGAGCAAGATCATTAAACAGACCTGCGCTGATTTCGGTATCAAATACATTGAGTATCCAAAAATGCGTCATGCCATTGCGAGTCATGTTTCTTATCTGAAACAATTGGGCCGCAGTTAAGAAGGCACGTTGATTTTTCTGATCATTAAGATTTATTCTTATTTATCTTTTACAATATTTGACCACGCTGATATTTCAGTGTGGTTTTTTATTAGGAAGAAAATGGAACGCTGATTTTATGATAGCCATAATTGCTATGATTTATAAAACTTCTTAAAGAAGTTTTATTCTGTTACCAAATATTAAATGTTCATAGCTCTTTTTTCTTTAACCTCTTGGCAAAAGAAAATCAGCATCAATCATCCCCGTCATAGAATCTGCGCTCAATCCGTTTATCAAAAAAAAAATGTATTCCTGCACATCATTTTACTAAAATGACTATCTTGTCCGTCAGCTAAAACTTACTCCTTACATGAAAAAGATTTTATCCCTGCTGATCTTTTCAGCGCCTTTTGTTTTTGTGAATGCCCAGATGAAATATATTGACAAGGCCAATATGGACCTTTCCGTAAAACCTGCTGATGATTTTTATGAATACGCCAATGGCGGCTGGTTAAAAACAACTGTAATGCCTCCTACTAAAACAAGATGGGGCAGTTTTGATATGCTCCGTGAAGAAAGTTCACAGCACCTTAAAATTTTGTTGGAAGAAGCTGCTGTAAAGAAAACAAGAAGCCGTGCAGAACAGATGAGTGGCGATTTCTATACAAGTGGTATGGATAGTCTGCAGTTAGAAAAAATGGGCGCAGCGCCTGTAAAAAAAGATCTGCAACAGATTGATGCAATTACCAGTATCAGCGACCTGATCATCGACCTGATGAAGCTTCGTAAAGAAGGTGCCGCAGGTGGATTGTTCAGTGCATTTGTAACACAGGATGCCAAAGACATCAACACTTACCGGGTATCAATGGGACAAAGCGGTATTACTTTACCCGATCGTGATTATTATTTAAAAGATGATTCCCGCAGCATTGCTATCCGCGCTGCTTTCAAGGCATATATCAGCAAACTTTTTATGTTGACAGGAGTTGCACCAACAGATGCTGCAACTTACGCCGATAATATTCTTAAAACAGAAACCGCCATTGCCAAAGCGCAATGGAGCCGCGTAGAAATGAGGGATGCACAAAAGCGTTATAATAAATTTACACCCGAAGCTTTTTCTTCCAGGTTAAAAACACTAAATATTCCTTTCATCTTTGATGCATTGAATATTCCGAAACAGGATTTTATCATTGTCAGTACACCTTCTTTCTTTTATTCGCTTGACAGTCTGCTCACCAACCTTCCACTCGATACCTGGAAGGAAATGGCCAAATTCGAAGTGTTGAAGAACGCAGCTCCTTTCCTCAGCAATGATTTTGTAAATGCCAATTTCGAATATCAGAAAGTGATCAGCGGGCAAAAAGAAATTACGCCGCGCTGGCAAAGAGTTTCTGCAATCATTGATGGCAGCATCGGTGATATGCTGGGTCAGTTGTATGTGAACCGCTATTTTAAACCGGAAGCCAAACAACGCATGCTGCAAATGGTGAACAATCTTCAGCAAACTTTTGCAGACCGTATCAAACGCCTTACCTGGATGAGTGATGAGACCAAGCAGAAAGCGATTATTAAATTAATGGCCATCACAAAAAAAATAGCTTATCCTGATAAATGGAAAGAATATGAAGGCGTTGTCATTACAAAAAATTCTTTGCTCGATAACGTAAGAAGTGCTTCGAGATGGGCGTACAATTATAACATCAACAAACTCGGTAAGCCCATTGACCGTACTGAATTCAATTATTCTACGCCAACGGTGAATGCCGGTTATGGTTCTATTCAGAACACGATTACTTTTCCTGCAGGCATATTACAATTTCCTTTCTTTGATTTCGGTGCAGATGATGCCGTTAATTATGGGGGTATCGTTGCCGTTATAGGACATGAGATGACGCATGGTTTTGATGACCAGGGCCGCCAGTCCGATGCCGATGGCAGTCTCCGCGACTGGTGGACAAAAGAAGATGCCGATAAATTTAAAGTACTGGCAGATGCGGTTACAAAACAGTACGATGCAGCGGTTGTGCTGGATACATTGCACGTAAATGGTAAACTCACCCTTGGTGAA
This sequence comes from Ferruginibacter sp., assembly GCA_040003235.1. Classification (GTDB taxonomy): domain Bacteria; phylum Bacteroidota; class Bacteroidia; order Chitinophagales; family Chitinophagaceae; genus Ferruginibacter. Next base: position 5,982 of record JBDUCW010000196.1, read on the forward strand.
AACCTTGCAGACTTTGGCGGCATCGCCATGGCTTATGAAGCATTTAAAAAAACGCCTGAGGGAAAAAGCAATAAAAAAATAGATGGCTTTACACCTGACCAACGCTTTTTCCTAAGCTGGGCACAGGTTTGGCGTGGTATGGCGTTGCCCGAAACTGCTGCCAATTTATTATTAACCGATCCGCATTCACCCGCAAGATACCGGGCCTTGTTACCGCCGCAAC
>JBDUCW010000197.1:0-6164 GCA_040003235.1 Ferruginibacter sp.
ATACGATGTTGAATAGCATAGCAGGTAACGAAATGCATTTGCGTCAGGCGGGGAATTAGTATTCCGTCAGCCTGGTTGCAGATGCCGATTAAAAATATGAACATGAAGCTACGGAAATTATTTTCAGATTGTTGTCGCACGGAAAACTGAAGTACAATAAAGAAATGAAGTTGAAGTTCACTCGTCAAGCCCCGCTTGCGCAAATGCAATGTTAGCTGAAGCCCGGCTTTTGAAGACAGATTTGAGTTAATTTATTTCATAAGTGTTATTGATGCTTCTCAGTAAAATCGAATTACTCCAATAAACGTTCTTTATACTATTCATTTCGGATTTTTTGTCAAAATTCCAACAGTCATTCCAATTTCTCAAATAAATGAAACCTAATTTAAAATATCTTCCTTCCAATTGATTTTGTGTGGACACAATACCGTAAAAAGTCACAGTTTGTTTTGGCAGCAAAGTTATTCTTTCAATAGTATTGGCATCACATTCTACCGGTTTAACGTATACTGAATCGTTATTAGTGAACCAATTAGATTGCCAACTGCAAGACCATTGATAAAAGTAAATGCTGGAGTCTTCGTTATTTTTAATTGTTGTTTTTATGAAATAGTTATTCCCTTCGCAAAAAACCTTACAGTATTTTTCATTTCCTTTTCCAACAATCTCTGTATTTATTGAAATCTTCTCTTTTGCATTAGTCTGCGAAAAACCTTTGAATGTAATAATAAGTAAAATGAGAAAGAATATTTTCTTTTGCATGTTATAGTTTTCAAGTAATGATCCGCAAGGGTTTCAGCTAACGTTGCGGCTTTGCGTCAGGCGGGGAATTAGAATTCCTTCTGCCCGGCCCGTCTGCCCGTAAAGGAACGAAATTTTTATATAACCACAATGCCAGCCTGCGCACTACATGCGTAGCAAAATGCGTAGGCGGCTAAAGAACTCGTCTGCCCATTAACTGAAGCACAATAAAGATTTAATGATGAAGTTTATTCGTCTGCCCCGCTTGCGCAAAACCGTTTGTTGGCTGCCGTAAGTTCGAGCTACGAATAGAAATTTTTAATTCGTGACAGTAAATTTTATGGTTGTATTTATTATTTTGTCACATGGACTTGCTCCATCAGAACCTCTCGCAGATTTTATTTCCACCTTATCTGTTCCTACAAAATTTGTTGCAGGCACATATTTGTAAACAATTCTCCCAGTATTATTATCTCTTTCTAAAGTGCTTGACAAGAAATTAGTCGCTTGTATATTAATTGAAGCACCTTCTTCATCACCGAAACTTCCTAATTCAAACTGGTAAGATTGGTTAGCTAATAATGTTTGGGTAATAATCTGATTTGTTGGTTCGACGTCCCTATTTTTTTTACAGGATTCATTTAAAAAGGTAAATCCAAACAAAATGATCAAAAAGAAGTTTGCATTTTTCATAGCTTTTATTTTAAAGTTAACCCCTTTATTTTAGATTAATATCGAATTCTTCGCACAGTGAGACTTGTCAAAAAATGGCAGCCAACGGACAGGGCTTTCCGCTGTGCTGGTATTCATTGAATGTCCAGGCAGGAACCACTGATGATTTGAAAAACTGAAGTTGAAGTTAACAATAAAAAGCTAAATAGTAATTCGTCAGCCAGATATTAGATGATAGTGATATGCAGCTCATTGTTACTACGTCTGCCAGCATAGCAGAAAACCCCCTGTTGTACGTTCGCCCTTTCTCCATGGTTATCTACAATTTTTTTAGCAACAATACCATGGCTAATATTCTTAATTTAAAAATGTGCTTTACCATGAGCTATAAAGTTGAACAGCCAATCTTTTATTACCATTGTCCAGCCCCTCTCACACATTGTATAACATTCTTTTTCTGGAACAAGTCCTTCATGTGTAAAATGAAGAACAGTTTTATCGCCTTTGGTTGTTAACTCAAAAATCATCTTTGTATTTGCCCACTCGTGCTGATCTTTTTTAAGCCATTGCAGTGTACTATCAGTAACAAGCCATACAATTTTTTTATCGGGAATAATCTCAATTAATTTTTGTTTTGAATAGTGGGCACCGGGATGGTGAATAATAAATTCGTCATTCAATTGTTTACTGTTCCCTTCAAAATCTTTACCACCCCACCAGTTTGCAACATCATTGGTAATATGATTAAAAACTTCTTGCGGAGATTTGGAAACTTCTATCGTTGTTGTAAAATTTTGCTTTCCCATTTCTTAAGCATTAAAAAAATTACTATTTCCTTTAATTATCCGGGTAGCATTGTATCATTCCAATCCCTGATTACAAATGACTTTACAATCCCTTCAAGTATGAAGGGATCTTCGATTACAAATTGTTCGGCTGCTGCACGGGTTTTGAATATTGCCATGTTGCCTCTGTCGTCAAAGGGGCCGATACCAATAACCTCACCTTTAGCGACGTATTTTTCCACTATGACTTTGTGTCTTGGGTACACATTCATAATTGTTTCCATTGTTGCTCCTGACGATTCTCCAATAATTACTGCTTTCATTTTTTCGTTTTTTAAATAGTTTGTAATTTATTGAAATGGTTTTATTTTTCCTGGTACCATGTGAGCTGCCCTTTGCCTGTGGTTATTAAGCTTTGTAAACTCTTTTCAACAAATCCTGTCCATGCCCATTCACAGGATTTGTAACAATTATAACTTGGCACTAATCCAATATGAGTGAAAACCAATTGCGTTTTATTGCCCTGTTTGGAGATTTCAAAACCTATTTTATTGCCAACCCATTCACTTTGGTCTTTGGCATTTTTAAAATGATTTTCTTCAACTAACCAAACTACTTTTTGATCAGGAATTATTTCGATAGTTTTCATTTTGCTGCGATGATTGTCGGCGAAATGATAGTTCCATTCATCATTAAGCTTGTCAGGGTTGCCTTCAATACTTTCACTCCACCAGGCACGGGGGTTATTGATGGCTTTGAAAACTTCGGCTGGTGATTGCTCTACCAAAATGGTAGTGGAAAAATTTTGATTGTTCATTTTGTTTTCTGTTTTTAATTGTGATGATTGTTTATTGTTTTGTTGTGAAATGCATGGATTATTTAATAATAAAATAAAAGCTATGGAAGCAAATGTGCCGATTGTCTTTGTCATGGTTATGTTATTTATTTGTATTTATATTATGACTGGGATCCTTCATACAGAGACAGATCTTCATTAATGCCGACCAGGCGGTAGACCTGCCCACCGGGAGCCTGAAAATAAAGATGAGGATCAGGAATATTAAGTATCCTTACTCCGAAGGCAACAATTTTCTCTCTCATTTCTTCTACATTATCTGTCATCAATTCAAGAAACATTGCTTTCAAAAAATCATCATCTTTAAGCACATCTTCAGAAGCATAGTTTACTCCTTTATCGGCACCCTTTCCATCACCTTTTCCATAAAGAAAGCCAATGTAGTAGTTGTCGCCAATACGAATATCATCTTTATCATCAAACGCTCTCATGATTTTACACCCGAGCACATCGCAATAAAATTTGCGAATCCGTTCTCTTTCAGACTTTGCAACTCGAAGAGCCGAATGGTTACCAAAAATTACCTTTGCCATGATTTTTAATTTAATTGTATTTTATAAGATTGATTAAAATATCAACTGGGTTGCCCTTTGCCTTCATTAAGAAGCTGAACCAAACTGCCTTTTACATATTGATCCCAACCCTTGACGCAAGTGTCATAACATTCAACTTCGGGAGCCAAACCAATATGAGTGAAGTTAATTTGTGTTGAATTTTCGTTGCCTGAAATTTCAAAAACAACATCTGTGTTTTTCCATTCTGTTTTGTCTTTGAGCCAGTGCAGATAACAATCTGTTACATGCCAAACAACTTTTTTGCCCGGCATTGATTCAGTTACTTTAAAGGTTACAAATGTTTCCCCGAAGCGTACAGTAAAAACGTCATTTTGTTTTTCTGCTTTGCCTTCAAAATTTTTTGCCCACCATTCATTTACATGGCTGATTGCTTCAAATGCTTTGTTTGATGAAATGTTTGCAGTGATACTGCAATTGTAATTTTCTGTTTTCATTTTTCATTTTTTTTAATTGTTTGAATGATATCTTGTAAAGGCAGGATCTTATCATACAGCGGTTTGTTTTCTAAGATCATGAAATACTCACCTTTAAGTTGCTGCACATTAAAATTTTCTGTTGAGAACTTATCTGCTGAATAAATTGAAGTCACCTGCTCGCCATTTGTTTCTTTCACATCTATGAATATGTGCCCTTCATTAAAGTCAGGTAGCGGATCGTTTTTGTAAAATAATAAGCCATCATATCTTCTATCTTTACTGAAAATGTATGCGGTGATGCCTGCCCTGGGAAGCCCTTTGCCTTCAGTTAATAATTTGAATAAACTTTCTTTTACAAAAAAGCTCCATCCCATTACACAATCAGTATAGCACTCAGTTTCAGGAGTTAAGCCAATATGAGTAAAAGAAATTCTGACTGCATTATTTTCCGGGGTTATTTCCCAAAGCATTTTTGTATCGTTCCATTGCTTTTCATTTTTGAATAATGGAACAAGAGAATCTATAACATGCCACATTATTTTTTTTCCAGGAACAAATTCGAGGACTTTGATGGTAGCAAATGTTTTTCCGAAGCGGACTGTAAAAACATCATTAAGCTGTTGCGAATTGCCCGTAACATTTGTTGCCCACCAGCCAGATACATTACTAATGCTTTCAACTGCTCTTTGCGTTGAAGTGTTTGCAGTGATACTGCAATTGAAATTTTCCGTCTTCATCTCTTGTTGATTTGAAATATTATAATTAAGATTTTGCTGAATTTTTAATCAGTAAATAAGCATCAAGCCAACTCAAAACTTTTTCCCAAATTTCAGCATTGCCATAGGCGGCTTCTGATCTTCCTATAAAACCTTCATCACGAACTGTTATAAGTGTGCCGTATGCAGATGGTTGAAACCGGTAAGTGATAGTTGTTTCCCTATCTCCAAGAAAAGGATGTGCGCTGAATCTCCTGGTCATAACGATTTTATCGGGAAAACTAACTTCACAAAATTCTCCAAAGCCATGAACCTGGTTACCATCATTCAACTGAACGGTAACGCTCCATTGGCCACACGCATGCACATCTGCTTTCCAATCTTTCTGATAATAAATACCTGAGTATTTCCACCAGTTTTCTATTTCGTTTGTGATTAGCGCATTAAAAACTTGTTCAGGTGTTCCATTAACTTCAGCCGTTGCTAATATCATTCCGCCAATTCCATCAGCCACTGCTTTGGGAATTTTCTTTGCTTCTGTTTGCGCCCTGAAATCAGGTTCTGTTTTTGCCTCATTCGTTGTTGTTTCACTTGTTTCCATTTTTTTTGATTTTATTGTTTAATAATGTTTCCAGTTTTTTAAGCTTGCCCTCCCAAAACTTATTGAAAAAATCAATGAACTCCTGCAGCTTGTTAAAGCCATCCTGCTTCAACAGGCAATGCCTTTCGCGGCCGATGTTTTCAATAGAAATAAACGCTGCAGATTCTAAAATTTTTATGTGCTTGGATACAGCAGGCCTGCTCATATCAAAGTTTTCTGCAAGTGCATTTATGGTTAAACTATTTTTTGAGAGCAGTTGTAATATCTGCCGCCGGCTTGGGTCTGCAATCACCTGGAATGCATCAAGTGTTGGTTGTGCCATCGGTTTTTGTGTTTAAAAGGTTATCAATTTTTTTGATGTTCTTCAGCCATCCGTCATCCACAATAGTGAACATACCAAAGTCTTCAATTTCCCTGAAGCCACTGTGTACTAATTTTAGCTCAGTGCCATTGTCTTTGGGTGTCAATGTCCAATCAACAACTGAATCAACAGAGATCTTGCCTTGACCCGGCCCGCTCTTCCACGAATAAGAAAGTTTTTTGTAGGGAACGATCAGTAAAACTTTGCAATAAATTATTCCGTCAAAATCAAGCTTTGGAATCGGCGGAATTTTAAATTGAAAATCATAACCGAGGATCGGTTCAAAATCGTTTGGCATTAACCACTGCGACATTAATTCGGAATCGGTTAAATATTCCCAAACATCTTTCGGCGGATGCTGGTAGTAAAATGTGTGTTGAACGCTTTTTGTCATAATGTGTAACTTTTAGGTTACACAAATATATATGTAACTTTTGAGTT
>JBDUCW010000078.1:0-20748 GCA_040003235.1 Ferruginibacter sp.
TATCTACTTACAAAAAAAATCTGTTACTGCTTAGCAGCAATTTTATTGTCAACAATCATAACCGCAACCAGATAGTAGGGACCGTATCGGGCTCTTTCACCAACTTCTCTTTTTATTACGCCAATGACGGGGCAGTTCCTTTTACCATAATACCGCTTGCTGATAATTTCGACAGGTACTGGACCGGCAGCGGGGGTATTTTCGTTCACAGCAACAAAGGCTTCAACATTATAGAAGTAAGTTTCGATCAGTTTACCGGCTATACGCCCCTGTTATATGAGTTGTCTAATATCATCGGAATTAATGTACCATTATATACGAATGAAGACAGCAAAGAGAATGACCGCAAAAAATTGCCTTCTACTTTTAATACTTCAAGTTACCAGATAAAGATTTTCACTGATCCTAATTATGCCATAGACCTTGGCGCTGTCGGGTCATTGATTGATCAGGACAAAGGCCTGCATTATGGTATACAGGATCTGATTCACATGAAGCTGGGCATTCCGTTACATCCTAACAACGATATAACAAGATATTTTTTTGGTGCATCTTATAATTACAGAACCAATGTTAAATAACGGCATATATAAATTCCTGTTGATTGCGGTCATTTTGCTAAGCGCCTGCAGTATTCACACGATACCATTCAGCAGTGAAAACCTGAATGAAAATTTCTTTAAAAACATAACTAAATTCTGGAATAATAAACTTCTAACCGGATGGAATAAAATCAGCATTTACCAGGCAAGTATGCTGGAAGAATTGGTTGACAGGGATGGTATTCCTGAATTTAAACTCATCAATCAGGCGAGTTCGCAATCCAGGTCGGCGGATGTGGCTACGCAGAATTCTCAGAAGCTATATCTCTGTATTATTAACACCAATAAGGAATCAGAAAGGCTTTGTATGTTTCTGGCTTCAACTTACAATACAAAGGAAAAATGTACAAAGCTTGGGCCCGCATATCTGGGCGTGATCAGGATGGAACAAATCAACATAAAAAAACAATTGGTCATAAAAAATACAAAGACAGCCTCTTATTATATTGCAGACACTGTAACCAGTAATCTGGATTTTATTGCAGAAAATGCTTTGCCAGCGAAGAATTGCAGTTTGCAGACAAATGCTGATTCAGCATGCACAATCCGCATTACGGAAATCATCAACAAAAACATCAACAAGATAGGGGGCAAAAAAAACAGCATCTACAACATCAAAAAAATCTTCGGCGACAATGACGCACTCGTCTTCAAATATGTTTGTGACATCAACAATACGGATCTAAAAAAATAATGTTATGGCAACAAAGAAAAAGAAATCAGCCGCTCCAAAAAAAGCAGCCATTAAAAAGAAAACTGCGGCAAAGAAGTCAAAGCCTCCACTTGAGTCAGATATTGAAATATCTGCAACACCGGAAACAGAAGGCATTCCCTGCATTTGCAAAAAAATACAAAACCGCTGGTTCTGTATGGTAGAAAAAGACGGTGCGCTGGTAAAATGCGACGGCCCTTTTGCTACCCAGGAGGAATGCGAAGCACATACCTGCATTTAATCATTGAATTTTAAAATAAGCTCATCATGAAAAAGATAAAGTTGCTGTTGATGTGCACCTGTCTGTTGATTTTGCAGACTGGTTTTTCGCAGGAAAAAAAATGTTGCGACGATCCCGCCTGCAAACAACGGGCGATAGAACTTGCTGCCAGAATAAGTGGCCCTGCAAAATTTATTAAGAGTTCCAAAACAGCAGCTGGTAATCAACATACATTGGATTCTTTACAAATTGCCAATCCTGCTTTCTATGATAACTTCATTAAAACAATGGCCGACCTCGTAGTTTTTATGAACGATCACAAACAGGATCTTTGTTTTGCAGATCAGTTGCCTGAGGATGTTTCTGATAATGTTTTTGACTGGCTCATTTTTTTTAATGATAAAGAACACCCGGTTAAATTTCCATCATCTGAATTTTGTAACGGATGGAAAAAAAGATTCGAGATCAACCAGGGCGCTGCCAATATTTTTAAAAAAAGCATGACTTATTTCGCCAGTCTCCGCGGTTATTTTATTTATACGTTTGCTAAAAAGAACAGTTGCGGCGGAATTGCGAGATTGATGGCCGGACCTGCAGGTTTTATAAGAGGCAATTTATCTTACCTCACATTAAGCACAAGAGCAGCCTTCAGAATAAAAGACATTGCGCCGAAAAATTTTTCGTTGGGAAATATTAACCTGTTTGGAGAATACAACAGTAATTTCAAAAACTTCAATTATGCAGCTGCCGGTTTGGAAGTGGAACTTGGAAGTTTTGGTTTAAATTTTTCCGGCAATTTCGATACAGATACACATGCTGCAGGTTTCCTTGTCGGACTTGTTTTCTCCAATAAAAAACTAAAAAAATAATTCGTTATGAAAGTTTTGATAACAAGTGGCGGCGGTGCCAAAGGTGCTTTCAGTGTAGGTGCTTTGCAATATTTACTTAGTGATGGCGGCATTGCCGCCTTTGACCTGATAAGCGGCACCAGCACGGGTTCGCTGATTGCAGGAATGGTCGGTGCCGGAAAAGTTGATACATTATTAGATGTTTATCTGAATACCACCAATGCTGATGTATTAAAACCTGTAAACCTCATTGACAGTCTTACACAAGGCAAACCTTTTATTTTTGATACCGAACCTTTGATGAAACAGATCAGCACCTTCATGGATGCTGCTGCTTTTAAAAAGATTATGAAATCGAACACTACACTTTGTTTTAATTCTGTTTGTCTGCAAACAGGAAGGCTCAGTGTGTTTTCTACAAAACCTGTGATGCCCGACCGGCATTATGATCAGTTCGTGATTGATGACAGAGATACTTTGATTAATGCAATGCTGGGCAGCAGTAACCAGGCTGTGTTTATGAATCCGGTCAATATCAACAATCAACAATTTGTTGATGGCGGTAATAAAGAAGTGATACCGACGCGTGTGGTGGTAAACAACCTCGTGAAGAATGAAGATCACGACATTTATATTCTCAGCAATAATCCAAATGACCTCGTGCAGATCGATAAAACATTCGGCGATATTCTCTCTGTATTGATGCGGTCTATTTCTATTTTTATCCAGGAAGTAAGAGAAAATGATCTGGAAGTATTGGCTACTTTCAAAAAAATATCTCCTTCACACGTAAGGATATTTTACATCTGCCCCGACGATGAACTCGATCTTGATTTTCCTACAGGATTAAGGTTTGATAATGTCCGCATGCAAAAATGGGTAACCATGGGAAAAAGAAAAGCGAAAAAAGTTTTGGGAGATTTTCCGCAGGGGAATTTAGGATGATGTGCTGGAACAGGTAATACAAAAATGCTCAATGATATCAATATCTTTGTATATCATAGCACATCAGCACATCAGTTTCCACTCACCGAATCATCTTTCTCATTCATTAAATAAGCTTTTATAAATCCATCCAACTCTCCGTCCATAACGGGTTGTACATTACCCACTTCATAATCGGTACGGTGATCTTTGATCATTTTATAAGGATGAAAAACATAACTGCGGATCTGGCTGCCCCACTCTATCTTTTTCTTTTTGGCATTGGCCGCATCTTTTATTTCATTGCGTCTTTGTAATTCCATTTCATACAAACGGCTCTTCAGCATCTGCATGGCGAGTTCGCGGTTGCCGAGCTGACTTCTATCCTGCTGGCAAACCACCACAATGCCTGTTGGAATATGCGTGAGCTGTACTTTTGTTTCTACTTTATTTACGTTTTGTCCGCCGGCTCCGCCACTCCGTGAGGTTTCCATTTTTACATCGGCGGGATTGACTTCGATGGTGATCGTATCATCCACCAACGGATATACATTCACCGAAACAAAAGAAGTATGTCTTCTTGCATTGCTATCAAAAGGAGAAATACGCACGAGGCGGTGCACACCGCTTTCTGCTTTTAAAAAGCCATAAGCAAATGGACCGTCAAACTGATAAGTACAGGTTTTAATTCCGGCGCCATCACCCCATTGCCAGTCGAGCTCAGATACGCTCCAGCCCTGCTTTTCGCCATACATGCGATACATGCGTGCAAGCATTTCGGCCCAGTCCTGGCTTTCGGTTCCACCGGCACCACTGTTGATCTGAACCACAGCCGGCATTTCATCTTCAGGTTCGTTGAGCGTACTTTTAAATTCGGCTTCTTCAATTAAAGCAATGGCCCTGGTATGCGCCTCCTTTACTTCATCTTCTGTAGCCTCGCCTTCTTTCCAGAATTCGAAGAGCACGGCAAAATCTTCAACAGCAGTATTCACTGCGTCGTAAAGCGTTACCCAATATTCATTTGCTTTGATTTCTTTCAGAATGCCGGTCGCACGCTGATTATCATCCCAGAAGCCGGGACTTAATGAAAGTTGTTTGTCGTTTTCTATTTTATATGTGCGGTTAGCGACGTCAAAGAAACCTCCTCAGGACGAGTACACGGTCCCTCATAGCTTTAAGCTGTTCTGTTGTCATAATGCCGCAAAGGTAAGGGGTTTAAATGTTTAAAAGGTTTAAGACGGTTAAGAGGTTTAAAGTTTTTTCAATTTGTTGATTTATTAATCTATTGAAATTTCTTCTCTTCGTGTTCCTTGTTCAATATCCCTTGTTCCTTGTTCAATATTTCTCTCCTCTCAATTGCAGTGTCGTAACTATGGCACTACAATGTTGCGTCTGGAATGTGACCTGAAGATAATACTTGAGCTCCCAACGAGAAACGACGAAACGAGAAACCAGAAACGAGAAACCACTTAAAACGTATAACGTAAAACTTCTCTCTTATCTTTGAAACTGATGCAAAAAAATTCATTCGACATCATCATCATAGGCGGAGGTCCGGCAGGTGCATCATGTGCAATAACTTTGGCGGAATCCGGATTGCAGGTGGCGTTGATAGACAAAGCAGTTTTTCCAAGAGATAAAATCTGCGGTGACGGACTTGGTATTGATGTGATCAATCAACTGGGACGGATGTCTGAAAAACTCAGTGAAAAATTCGAACTGCTTCAAAATAAAATGCCTTCACCGGGCATTAAAGTTTTTTCTCCTGATCATTCGGCACTCGAAATTCCTTTTGTAAATGCCAAGACAAAAAACTCGGGCTTTGCAAGTCCGAGATTGGTATTCGATAATCTCTTATTTCAGCACGCAAAAGAATTGCCCAATATTCATTGTTTTGAAGATTGCGCAATAGAAAAAATTGAACAGCTTGCAGATTCAATTCTTGTTTCTGCAAATGATATTCAATTTGAGGGAAAGCTCCTCATCGGTGCTGATGGTGCACATTCGGTTGTGGTAAAACAATTATCTGATATTACTGTTGACAAAAAGCATTACTGTGCAGGACTGAGAGTTTATTATGAAGGTGTAACCGGTTTCAGCAAAGACAATTTAATAGAACTTCATTTTTTTAAAGAACTGGTGCCGGGTTATTTCTGGATATTTCCTTTGGCGGATAATAAAGCAAATGTCGGTATCGGGATGCTGTCTTCTCACATCAGTAAAAAGAAGATAAATTTAAAAGACAATCTTCAGAAATTAATTACAACACATCCGGATCTGAAAGACCGTTTTGCAAATGCAGTTCCGCTCGAAAATGTAAAAGGCTACGGATTACCGATAGGTTCAAAAAAAAGAAATATTTCCGGTGAACGTTTTTTATTAGTGGGCGATGCGGCCTGCCTGATCGATCCTTTCAGCGGCGAAGGCATTGCCAATGCGGTTCGCTCCGGCAGGCTTGCTGCAGCACATGCAATGGAATGTATAAAAGCAAATGATTTTTCTGCTGCCTTTAATAAACGCTATGATAAAAAGATCTACAGCGTAATGTGGAAAGAATTTAAAGTAAGCAGGCTGCTTTCAAAAATGACAACCCATACCTGGTTATTTAATGCCATCATACGAAAAGCAAATTCAGCCCGTTATATTCAGAAACTGATGATAGAAGCCCTGGCAAGCGTAGAAAAACGCAAAGGGCTTTTTACGAAACCGCTTTTTTACGTAAGATTATTACTCCCCTCAAGGAAAAAGACAGGGTAATTACTGTATGTGGATGTTGTGCTGATAAGATTTTTAAAACCTCAACAATAATTCTTAAAAGCCCTCGTTAGCACAATAATATAAACTCTGAAACAAAAATCCAATTATGAAAAAAAATTACACCCTGATGGTGTTTGCTGCCATCATTTTCTTCGCTTCATGTACTAAAGTATCAACACCAACACCTGCGAACACTCAGAATGTTGTTACAACCAACCCGTCTGATCATCGTACAGGAACAGACCGTGTCGGCGACGATTCAACATCTTGCGCACCACAGGTACAAAGTCTTATTGCCGGACAGCACATTGAAGCCGGCTCCGTAACCGTTAGTAATGACAATGACTTTATTTACGTTACTTACAACACTGCCAATGGTTACACACTTACACAAACACACCTTTATGTTGGTGATTGTGCAATGATACCTGTTACCGGTTCCGGAAATCCTGTTCCCGGCCAGTTCCCATATGCATCTGCACATAACCACAGCACCAGTTACACATACAGTATTCCGATCTCGGCGATCGGCCTCGGCAACTGTGGCTGTATTGCAGCACATGCGGCTGTTGAAAAACTGAACGACGCAGGGCAGGTGATAGATTCACAGACTGCCTGGGGAAATGGAACACGCATAACACCCAAAGGCAACTGGGCTATGAAATTTACTTATTGCACCTGCACCACACAACCGTAAATATCTTTTATATAAAAAAATGCTGCAGTGTCTTAGACCTGCAGCATTTTTTATTTCAAACTGACATGCTCGATAAACTTACGAATTAAGAGTTAAGAATTAAGAATTTTTTACAGCCATATCATTATTCAAAATAAATATTACGATCTACGAACCGAAAGAATTATCCATTATTAATTATCAATTATCCATTGCCTGAAAGCGCCCAATCAAAAAACGCATCCACGTCTTTTTTAAATTGTATCATATCCGGTTTGTTGATATAATACATGTGTCCTGCGTTATAAAAATAGTGCTTGATATTTTTCTTTGCTTCAGGACGGAGAAACATATGCTGTTCATCGAACATGGAAATAAAATACGGTGTGGCAAAATCAAAATAACCTGAACCGATATAAACTTTCAGGTTTGGATTAATGGTCATCGCATCACGCAGATTTTCGGCTACATTGAGAAAACGGTTTTGTACATTGTTGTAATTCCACGGATATACATTGCCGAAAATATTATAGGCTTTATCTTCTTTAAAATTCAGATCCTTTTCAAAATATTCATTCACTGCCGACGTGAAAGGCCCGTCAATATTACTGAAAGAAGGATCATAGCTCACACCTTCACCGGCATCATCCAGGTCACGGCCGGTAAATCTTGAATCCAGTCTGCCGATCGTAAGCCCATCCTTTCTTCTCAGTTCTTTATAAAAACGATTCTCATCCACGCGGAGATTTGCCTGTAGGCAATATTCTTTACTGAGCCCGGTATAATAACTCATTTTCTCCGCGATCTTATCTTTGTCTGCATCGCTCATCCATTGACCTTTCAACAATGCAGTAGCATATTCACCCAATGCAAATGCTTCACTCTCCCGCAATGTTTTCTGCAGATCTACTTGTAATTCCGGCGCCAGTTTTTTATGATACCAGGCCGCTGCTGTATAAGTAGGAATGTATAAAGCTCTTGGCAGATCATTGCCTACATAATAATCGTTAGTACCGAAATTCAAAATGGGTGAGATCAGGAAAATGCCATTGATGTAAATGCGGTAATTGTCTTCCAGGAAGTCGGCAAGACCTGCCGCCCTGGTAGTGCCATAACTTTCTCCTGCTAAAAATTTTGCAGAAGACCATCTTTCATATTTAGATAAAAAATAGCGGACGAATGAAGCGATGGATTGCACATCTTCCACATAACCATGAAACTGGTGCGGATTTTCTCCGGGTGCTGCACGGCTGAAGCCTGTTGCTACCGGATCAATAAAAACAATATCGGTTTTGTCGAGCCAGCTATTTTCATTGTTCAATATTTTATAAGGTGGTGGCGGTGCGGTCCCATCGTCTTTCAGTTGAACAATTCTTGGTCCGAGTGCACCCATGTGCAACCAGACAGAAGCAGAGCCGGGACCTCCATTGAATGCAAAAGTGAGTGGTCGCTTGCCTGCTTCCTCCCCATCTTTTCTATAATAAGTAAAAAATATTTTCGCAATGAATTTTCCGGTATCATTTTTCATATCCAGGTAGCCGGTATGTGCCGTATAATCAATTTTTTTTCCGCCGATCATGACCGAACTTTTCGTTACCACAACCTGAACGCCCGCGGGCACCAGGTCCTTATCTTTTAAATCTGTAAAAATATTTTTTTGTGCGCTTGCTCCAAAACCGAAAGGAAGAAAAATACAGAAGGCGATTAAAAATTTCATAAATAGTTTTTTGGTAACGGGAAGGTAAGATAAAACTAATTTGGAAATTTGGAAATTTGATGATGTGCTGATGCGATGCTTCAGATCCTAAATCTCCAAATCGTATTCTTTAATACTTTCCTAAACTACCTTTCATTGTATTTTCAATTACTTCTCCAAATCACGAAACCCTGTAGCCCGCATATTTATGTTGGCTATTTCCATTAATACAATTTGGCTTACATGTCTTTTTAAGTATTCATATTGGGAATAATGGACGAACAGGTTCAGACTTAAATCATGATCTGAAATAACGCTAAGGCACAAAGCGGAGGATTATAATAAACTTAGCGTCTTCGTGCCTTTTGCGGTGAATTGTATTTGTATTCCATCACCAAATCATCAAATCGTTTTTTACCTTTATTGCATGGCAATCATGAATGAAAGAATAAGGAGCCTTCTTATCTATGCAGGTAAATGTGTAACGGGCACGCTGATCGTTTTTATTATTTCAAAATTGCTGCATTATGAAGACATCAGCTGGGCACTCATCTCCGTGATACTGGTTTTGTCGCCCGATGGCAAAGATTCTGTATCGCTCGCATTCACACGCATCAAAGCCAATGTTGTAGGAGCTGCCGTGGGTGTATTGTGTTTATTGATTGGTCCGGCCAATATGTGGACGATCAGCCTGTCGCTCTTCATCACTTTATCGGCCTGTTATCTTTTTAAACTGGATGCGGGCATCCGTTCTGCGTTGGCTGCATCCGTTATCGTAATGCTCCATGGCTCGGGAAAACATTTGTGGGACAGTGCCCTTGAAAGAGTGATCGCCGTACTGGCCGGTTGTTTACTTGGACTGATCATCACCTTTGTTTTTCATTTTAAAATAAATAATCACAAGCGGGTTAGTATAGAGCAGAGTGAGTGATGTGGAGATATGTAGATGTGAAGATGTGAAGATGTGAAAGTGTGGCAGAATCCTGTTCGCGGTTATTTTTCTGTTTTCGCACTGATTATAATTCTGGAAAGTATTCTGATGATGGATAAATTACTGGAGAGTAATTCATCTGTAACCGGATTATTTTCTGATACTTTACACAGTTGTAACCAATATTCTGTTTCGCCAGCTTCTTTTGCGGCAATTTTTATTTTATGAATAAAGTCAGCCCTGCTTTCAGCATTCTGAGCCTCTTTCACATTTGCGCCAATACTGGTTCCCGATTTTAATAACTGATTTGAAATAATGTATTTTTTATTTTCATTCAGTGATTCAGCATATTTTATGATCTTCAATGCAAATTCAAAACTCAGTTCGGCAATCAGGTTCTTTGGTTGCTCTGTTTTCATAAATACTTATTGCTTTGCCTGGCAAATTATATTGCCTGCAATAATTTTCCACGGCTAAAACAACATTCATAATTTGTATTTTCACGATCACATCTCCACATTTCCACATCTCCCATCACTTCCTCAACTTCTTGAATATGCGTTAAGTAATTAAGGTCGTTTTTTCTTTGATTGGAAGACGAACGCGATGAGCCTTCCCACGCGACATGATAATTGAAAAAACATCTAAGCCCTATTTGTATTTTCACGATCACATTTCCACATCTTCATATCTTCACATCTCCACATCTCCACATCTCCACATCTCCACATCTCCACATCTCCACATCACTTCCTCAGCTTCTTAAACTCCGATCCTTCTTTCCATCCGGGGAATGTAGTTTCAAACGCAAGGGTTCTGCCCACGCGGAATAATAAAATTATATCTTCCAGTCCGCCTTCAAGGTTCCAGCTGGCCGCATCATAATTATCAGAAGGACGGTGATAATGCTTTTCGTTGTATTCATCGGCCATTTTTGCGCCGTATGCTTTTCCGTTTTTAATATCATCCGTACCGGCACTAACGGTAAGGGCTGGCACACCTACCTTGGCAAAACTAAAATGATCACTGCGGAAATAATGACCGCCTTCAGGATGCTGCTCCGGCGCCACATAACGACCCTTCACTTTTAATTCTTTCACTAAATAATCTTCCAGTTGCGATTGCCCGAAACCCGCAATGGTCACATCTTTTGTGGGGCCAACATTATTGATCTCATCGATATTGATATTGGCAACTGTTTTATCAACCGGGTAAACGGGATGCTGCGCATAATAGGAAGAACCAAGCAGGCCCTGCTCTTCACCCGTCACTGCTAAAAAAATAATGGTCCGCTCCGGTTTCGTTTTCATACTTTTAAAAGCCCTCGCAATTTCAAGAATAGAAGCTGATCCGCTGGCATTGTCCAGTGCACCATTGAAAATAGAGTCGCCTTTTTCATCCGGCTTGCCGATACCGAAATGATCCCAGTGTGCGGTGTAAATAATATATTCATCCGGTCTTTTACTGCCGGTTATTTTAGCGATCACATTTTTAGATTTATTAAAAACTGAAGTCACTTTTAAAGTGGTGGACAATTTTAAATTCAGCGGCATGCCTTTAAATCCATGCTCTTTTGCTTTCACCAGTAAAGAAGTATCATTGGTTGCAGCCGTCAATAATTTTTTTGCAGCGTCTTCGGTGATCCAGCCTTTTACCGGGCAATCATATTTTTGATTTCCCCTGTTATCGAGTATCATCCGCGCCTTGCTCCAGGAATTCTGCACAACACTGAACGGATAAGAAGCAGCCGCTGTGTTATGAACGATCAGGCATCCCTTTGCACCCTGCCGCGATGCTTCTTCATATTTATAGGTCCAGCGGCCATAATAGGTCATTTCTTTTCCTTTAAAGATCGTCGTATCTCCGCTGCCGTCATAACCGGGATCATTCACCAGCACGATCACTACTTTTCCTTTTACATCGAGGCCGGCGTAATCATTCCATTTATATTCAGGCGCGATGATGCCATAACCGGCAAACACCACATCATCATTATTCAGCGAAACAATGGAATCTGTGAGTTCCGTTCCGATCACATAATCATCCATTTTTTTCAGATCAAAATTTCCTTTGGGCGATTGCACTTTCATTACCGGATCACCGATAGAAGTAATTTCACCCATCGGCACTTCCTGGAACCAGCTTCCTTTGTTGCCGGGCTCAAGACCCATGGCAGCAAAAGTTTTGGAGATATAATCTACCGTTCTCGTTTCGCCCAATGTGAATGGCCTGCGTCCCTGGAAAGAATCAGAAGAAAGCATGATGATCTTTTGGGCCAGACTGTCTTTATTAAAAGCAGCAATGCCATCATTATCATCAACAGCAGAACCGGAATTATTGTTACACGAAATAAAACCTGTAATAATTGCAAGCGATGAAAGCCGGAAAAATATTTTTGACATGAGCGTTTTTATAAATGAAGAACTAAGGTAAGATGATTTGATGATTTGATGATGTGAAGATGTGGAGATGTGAAGATGTGAAGATGTGAAGATGTGAAGATATGGTGATTTTGAAAATTTTTTTTATGTGCGATAACCGTAAGACCTTTCAAACTTAAGAAATCTTCGAATTTCCACATCTTCACATCTTCAAATCAGTTCTAAAATAACATCCCGTTAAGGAAATCATTCCATCATCAAATCATACAATCAGCAAATTGATTAGTTTTGTACAAATTATCATTTTTGAAAAAGATCATTTTTTTTATCATCGTTATCTGCACCAGTGCGGTTTCTTTTGGCCAGGCTACAGCAGACAGTCTGCCTTTATACCAACGCTTCCCTTTTATTCCGCCCTTTAAACTGGACAATGCAAAGGACAGTACCAAATTCAGTAAGGAAGATCTTAAAAAGAAAACGCCGATGTTGCTGATCATGTTCAGTCCGGATTGTGAGCATTGCCAGCATGAGACAAAAGAACTGATCGCCAATATTGAAAAATTTAAAAAGATACAGATCGTCATGGCTACCTGGTTGCCCTATGATGAAATGAAAGCATTTTACAATACGTATAAGATTGCCGATTATCCCCAGATTACCATGGCACGTGATGCAAGCTTTTTTCTGCCGCCCTGGTTTAAAGTAAGAAGCCTCCCTTTCATTGCTACTTTCAATAAAAAAGGAAATCTTATTACTACACTCGAAGGATCGGTTTCAATGGATAAGATATTGGAGACTTTTAAATAACCTGGTCCATAGTCAATGGCCCCATAGTAAAGTAAAATACCTTCAAGCACTTCTCTGAATAGTAAAGCAAAATATTGCGAAGCATTTTCGCTTTAAAAAAGCTGCCTTCTTACTATGGGCTATCGAACATGAACTATGGACTCTATAACGGATTCTCCTCTTTTTTTATATTCAGACCTATATTTGAGCAATGCCGCTTATTTTTGCATAAACTATTTTAATCCCGATAAAAAATTAAACGATGAAAGTAACTGTTGTAGGTGCCGGTGCCGTTGGTGCAACCTGTGCTGATAATATTGCCCGTAAAGAATTGTGCAGCGAACTGGTATTGCTGGATATTAAAGAAGGTGTAGCCGAAGGTAAAGCCATGGATCTTATGCAGACCGCTACCTTGCTGGGTTTTGATACAAAAGTAAGTGGCAGTACCAACGATTACGCAAAAACTGCCGGCAGTGACGTAGTAGTGATCACTTCAGGACTTCCACGTAAACCGGGCATGACAAGGGAAGAACTGATCGGCATCAATGCAGGCATTGTAAAAGGTGTTACTCAAAATATTCTGCAACATTCACCCGATGCGATCATCATCATCATCAGCAACCCGATGGATACGATGACTTACCTGGCTTTACAAAGCAGCGGACTTCCAAAGAATCGTATTATCGGAATGGGCGGTATACTCGACAGCAGCCGTTTCAAATATTATTTATCAACTGCTTTGAATGCAAATGCATCCGATCTGCAGGGCGTTGTAATTGGTGGGCATGGTGATACAACAATGATTCCATTAACACGTTTGGCAACTTATACCGGTGTGCCGGTTGCAAATTTTTTGGATGCAGAAGCATTGAAGAAAGTTGCTGCTGATACTATGATAGGCGGTGCTACTTTAACCGGTCTGCTCGGAACGAGTGCCTGGTATGCACCCGGTGCTGCAGGTGCCGCATTGGTGGAAGCCATTGTAAGAGATGAGAAAAAGTTAATGCCCTGCTGTGTTGCACTCGAAGGTGAGTATGGGCAAAAAGATATCTGCCTCGGTGTACCGGTGATCATTGGAAGAAATGGTTGGGAGAAAATTGTAGATTATAAATTAACTGCTGATGAACAGGCCGCATTCAATAAAAGTGCAGATGCGGTAAGAAGCATGAACAGCGTGCTCGCAACGTTATAAATTTATTATCCACCTTATAAAAATAACAACGTGAAAAAAATATTTTTTACAGGCTTGATTTTAAGCAGCCTGTTTGTTTTTTACAGTTGCCAGAAAGAACTTTCCTATAATCCCGGAACTTCAGGTACCGGTACCGGTGGTGGCACCACACCGCCTGCATCAACAGGAACTTTCAAAGCAAAGATCGATGGTGTACAATGGGAAGCTAATGTGATAAAGACCGCCTCCATACAGGCTGGTGTAATTGCCGTTTACGGATATTCAAGTGATAGAAAGAATATGATACTCCGTGTAGCTGACTCCGGTGTACACAATTATACATTTAATGTAAACAGTGCTTCCAATGCAGGGGCTTATACAGACAGCGCCGTCAATAATTTTGCATTTGTTACCAACCAATGGTCTGACAATGCCGATCACGGAACAATGAATGTTACCAAGATTGATGTAGTAAACAAATTGATCAGCGGAACTTTTACAATGGACGTAAAGCAGGCGATCTCGGGTCTTTCAAGAAACATAACAGAAGGTGTATTCACTGATATCAGTTATGCTACCACACTTCCACCACCCAGCTCAACGGATACGTTCCGGGTAAAAGTGGATGGTGTTGATTTTAATTACAGCGTGCTCTTTGGTTATTCAGGATTGGGTACAATTTCTATAAGTGCTTCGGGAGCTTCGGGTAATCCGCCAACCGTTGCTGTTACCGTACCATCGGTTGTCGTGCCTGGTAATTATGCATTTGATCTGATTAATTACTCAGGGCAGTATAACACAAGCAGCACAACTTTTCTTGGAGCAGATACCGGCCATGTGCAGATCATTGAACATGATATTGCCAATAAAAGGATCCGCGGCAATTTTAATTTCAGGGCCGCTCCACTATTTGGAACGGGCACTACACCCAATTTTCAATTGACGCAGGGATATTTTTCGGTTAAGTATTTATAGCCGCTTATGTATTGTAATAAATTTTTTAAAAGGCTGATGAATTAACATCAGCCTTTTTTTATGAATGTAAATTTTCATTGAAATGATCATAATCTGCATTCCATGGCACGATAAATGATTATTTGCCGCAGCCACAAAAGGTTTTTGAAAATATTTTATATATTTAACCTGCAAATAATTAAATGATGAAACCATTACTTAGCATTCCTGCATTGTTATTTTCTTTTACAGCAATCTGTCAGCCGCCGCCCACTCCATTACCAAAAGATGCCCCGATAGACGTAACTGTATCTGACATGCGCAGTAAACAACCGCGCAATAATGAACTGATCGTTTTCCAGAGCCAGAAGAACAATAACCAGTTCCAGGGCATCAGCGATTCTACCGGTAAATTTTCTATCAGGCTTCCCGCGGGTGACAAGTATGATATTTTTATCATGGGCTTTAAAGATTCCATCAGTTATAATGTGATGGAAATTCCTGCATTAAAACCAAATGCATTTTATAAAAATCCATTTAAAGTAGATATTGAATTTGATCCGCCAAAAACATTTGTATTGGATAATGTAGAATTTGATTTCGGCAAATCTACTTTACGTCCTTCTTCTTATCCTACACTGAATGAATTGGTAGAATACCTGAAACGTAAAGACGACGAGCGCATCGAGATCGGCGGCCATACCGATAATGTAGGCACCGCCGCCCGGAATTTAAAATTGAGTGAGGACAGGGCCAAGTCGGTGATGCTGTATTTAATTGCACAGGGTATTGGTACGGAAAGGCTGCAGGCAAAAGGTTACGGCGATAGTGAACCGATTGAAGAAAATAATACCGACGCGGGAAGACAAAAAAACAGAAGAACGGAAGTGAAAATACTTTAGTGTTGCGTTATTTATAATTTATTATGCCATTCTTTTATCGGAGTGGCATTTTTTTTTGAAGAAAAAATACTCAATATTCAATTTTCAATTTTCAATACTCAATTCTCAAGTTGAACAGCCTCTCACCTTGAAAATTGATAGTTGAGCGTTGATTATTGAACATTTTATTTAAATGTTTCGTTTTAAAAGAAATCTATTTATCCGAAATTTTGGGCTTCTGCAAAAACACTTCCTGCAGCAATGCAAATATATCCGGATGTTTTTCCTGAAGCATCCCTGGCTGCTCAAAAAAATATTCCGATACCACTGCAAAAAATTCTGCCTGGTTGGTAATGCCGTAAGGATTGATGTCTGATCTTCCTTCAGCAATTTCTTCCATATTCTTCCGCAACATTTCCAGCCATGGGATCACAAACTGCTGTTGCATCAATACTTTGGGCAGTCCATCCGTATCACCATCCATCTTATCGATCAAATGAACAAATTCATGAATGGCCGTATTGGATGTATCGTTCCGGTTGCTGAATCCCTGGCGTAATGCATGACGGCTCAGCAGCATCTTCTCATTCATATAACCGGAACCCACCATACCCATAATGATCCTGTCTTCACCAACTGTTTGAAAATTGTCATTGATCATATCTGAATACAGCAATACTTCTTTTAGATTATGATAATCCCAATCCGGAAATGCAAACACCGGTATCAATGCACTGGATGCGATCATGATCCGGTCAATATCTTCAACGGTTGTATCAACTCCCGTGATCTTTATCGACCGCAGTATTTTTTTTACGCCTTCCCGGAAACGGATCCGGTCTTCTTTATTTAATTGCCGGTAAAAAGCGATATGGATTTCCAGCATTGAATCGTTTACAAAACCAGGTTCCGTTTTATCAACTATTTTTTTTGACGAATTTTTTTTTATAAAAAATATGCCTGCGATAAGAAAGAATGCGAATATAATAATGTATACCATTGTTGTATGTTGAGTGCTGAATTGTTTAATAGTTGAATTGTTGGTGACGACTCTAAGAATCCCAAAAGCTTTAAACAACCATTAAACCATGTAACCATTAAACCATAAACGGTTTCACGCTTTCACATCAAACCAAACCTTCTTTGCATCATTCCAGTCGCCATTATAATTGATCGTAAGCTCCTCTCCTTTTTCTATTTTGCGAACCGTCTTTATCATCATGCTGCTTTCGTCAAAATCCATAAAATATTCACAATTACTTTTATAACTGTGGTTGTACATGGGAATATAACCCAGCGCCATGCAGCATTTATTTTTTTCTTTGCCCCATTCAAAAATATAATCATGCAGCAGGGTCTTATCGAGATGTTCGCGGTCTTTTTTATCCATTACTATAACAGGCGCCACTTCAATAACCGTGTTGGCTGCAATCCGTTCCTGTGTAAACACGGCCCTTCCCCTGTCGGGGCTGTTACCAATATGTAAATAGGTTTTACGCATTTTCATTCGTTTGGTTAAATGAAGTAAATTGCACACAAAATAATACAGCCGTCCCAATAATGATCAGCAATGCAGGAAGAAGTAGAAGAAATATCAATACAGGAACAGTTTGAAGAACTGCTGACCACAGATGATAATGTGGCGATCGCTGCTTTTCTGAATCACCAGAACATCAGCGATGCCGTTGATCTTATTTACAATAATGAAGAAGAAGGGATCAGGATCATGTCAGCACTTTCTATCCACCGCGCCGTAAGTGTTTTTAAAATCCTGGAACTGGCAGAACAAAAGAAGATCATTAAAAAACTGCCTTCTTACAAAACTGCTGAATTACTGAATGAATTGCCTGCCGATGACCGTACCGATTTTTTAGAAGAACTTCCCAGCAATGCAGTACGGGAACTGATCAAAACATTAAACCCCGAAGAACGCAAGATCACTTTATCATTACTTGGTTATCCTGAGAACAGTGTGGGCAGACTGATGACGCCGGACTATGTGTACATATACGAATACAATACCGTTGCACAGGTACTTGATACCATCCGTTTGAAAGGCAAGAACAGTGAAACCATTGATGTGATCTATGTCATCAATCAGAATGGCGAACTGCTGGATGATATCCGGATCAGGGAATTTATCCTCGCAACCCCGGATAAAAAAGTAAGTGAACTGATGGATAACCGTTTTATTGCATTGAATGCAGATGACGACCAGGAAATAGCCAGTGAAATATTCCGGATGAACAACCGCATGGCATTGCCGGTGGTAAGCAAGAGCAATAAATTACTGGGTATTGTTACCATTGATGATATTCTCTGGGTAGCTGAAGAAGAATACAAGGAAGATATTCAGAAGATCGGTGGTACGGAAGCACTGGATCAGCCTTACCTGAGCATGCCCATTTTTAAACTGGTAAGAAAAAGAGCAAGCTGGCTGGTGGTATTGTTCCTCAGTGAAATGCTTACAGCAACCGCAATGCAATATTTCAATAAAGAGATTGAAGCAGCAACCGTTCTGGCATTATTCATTCCCTTGATCATGAGCAGTGGTGGTAACAGCGGTTCGCAGGCCTCTACATTAATTATTCAGGCAATGGCATTGGGAGAAATTACCATTGCCGACTGGTGGCGTATCATGCGCCGCGAATTTATTTCGGGATTGCTGCTCGGTTTAATTCTGGGAACCATTGGTTTTATAAGGATCGTTGCCTGGCAAAACCTTCATATTTATGATTATGGTATTTACTGGCGGCTGGTCGCCTCCGTTATATTCTTTTCACTTATCGGTATTGTGTTGTGGGGTAGCCTGATGGGTTCCATGCTGCCGATCATTTTAAAAAAATTAAAACTTGATCCTGCCGTTTCTTCTGCACCTTTTGTTGCAACGCTGGTAGACGTTACCGGCATCATTATTTATTTTTCCTTTGCCTATCTGTTTTTAAAAGGAATATTGCTCTAAGCTTCTTTTTTATTTGAAAGCACATAACGCTCAATAATCAACAAACAATTTTCAATGCTCAGGGTTAAACCTTGTTTGACAGCGGTAGCCATTTAAACATTGACCAGATTTCTCAAATCGCATTCATCTCATGCCGGGTTTCGATTAACGGATATTTTTCAAAATTGCAGGTTGCTCAAATTGAACATTGAGCATTGAGAATTGAATATTGAACATTTTTTCTGATTTGCTTCGGCTTAGCGGTTAATCCTTTGTGAACGATCGTTGAAAGAGAAAACCACTTAGTTTTATTAATGTTTAATTGCTAATTTGCGCAATAATGTTACTCAGTACACCTGAACAGCAACTATAAACAACAAACAATAAATATATATGTGCGGAATTGTTGGATACACCGGCCCGAGAGAGGCTTACCCCATTATCATCAC
The DNA here is from genome assembly GCA_040003235.1 of Ferruginibacter sp. Lineage (GTDB taxonomy): Bacteria > Bacteroidota > Bacteroidia > Chitinophagales > Chitinophagaceae > Ferruginibacter. The sequence goes on from JBDUCW010000078.1 coordinate 18,930, forward strand.
CGGATTGAAAAGGCTGGAATACCGCGGTTATGACAGCACAGGTGTTGCCCTGCTCAATGGCGGATTAAAAGTTTATAAAAAGAAAGGAAGAGTTTCTGAACTGGAAGAAGCCATCATCGGAAAAGATCTTCATTCGCATACCGGCATCGGCCATACACGTTGGGCCACACATGGTGAACCCAGTGACAGGAATGCACATCCCCATTCATCCGCCAGTGGCAAACTCGCGATGATACACAATGGCATCATTGAAAATTATTCACAGTTAAAAACAGAACTGACCAGCAAGGGCTATACTTTTACCAGTGATACGGATACCGAAGTATTGCTGAATTTTATTGAAGAGATCAAAAAAAATAATCAGTGCGGTTTAGAAGAAGCCGTTCGTGTTGCATTGAAAAGAGTAACCGGTGCTTATGTTATTTTATTACTGGATGAAGAAAATCCGGATACTATCATCGCTGCAAGAAAAGGAAGTCCGCTCGTGATCGGTGTTGGTAAAGGCGAACATTTTTTAGGGTCCGATGCATCGCCTATGCTGGAATATACCAAGGAAGTTGTTTATGTGAATGATTACGAACTGGCCATCATCAAACCGGATGAACTGATCTTGAAAAATCTCGGCAATGAAAATATCACTCCTTATGTTCAGAAACTGGATATAGAACTGGCGGCTATTGAAAAAGGTGGCTACGATCATTTCATGCTGAAAGAAATATTTGAACAGCCCAGTACCATTTATGATTGTCTCCGCGGAAGATTGGATGCGACTGCAGGAACCATTACCATGGCCGGTGTGGAAGATAACCTGGAGCAACTGATGAACGCCAACCGGATCATGATCGTTGCCTGCGGCACCAGCTGGCATGCAGGCCTGATCGCAGAATATGTGATCGAAGAACTTTGCCGCATCCCGGTGGAAGTTGAGTATGCATCTGAATTCCGTTACCGCAATCCCATCGTAAACAAAGGCGATGTGATCATTGCCATTTCTCAAAGCGGTGAAACAGCCGATACATTGGTTGCACTCGAACGTGCAAAGGAACAGGGCGCATTGATATTTGGTGTCGTGAATGCCGTTGGTTCGTCCATTGCACGTTTATCGCACGCCGGCGCTTATACACACAGCGGACCTGAGATTGGCGTAGCAAGTACCAAAGCATTTACCGGACAACTGGCTGTACTGAATATGATGGCGCTAAAGATCGCGAAAGCAAAAGGAACCATCTCAGATGAATATTATTATAAATTGCTGAATGAACTGCAGGACGTTCCTGAAAAAGTAGATGCCATTTTAAAAAATGCCGGTGAATTAAAAATAATCGCAGAGAAATATAAGGATGCTTCCGATTTTTTATTTTTAGGAAGAGGTTATAATTTCCCTGTGGCACTTGAAGGCGCATTGAAACTGAAAGAGATTTCATACATCCACGCAGAAGGTTATCCTGCAGCAGAAATGAAACATGGTCCAATTGCATTGGTGGATGAAAAACTACCGGTTGTTTTTATTGCAACCAAAGACAGTTATCATGAAAAGATCATCAGCAATATGCAGGAGATAAAAGCCCGCAAAGGAAAAATTATTTCTATCATTACGGATGGCGATACGGTAAGTCCGGGCCTCAGCGACGATTATTTTTCTATTCCGCCGGCGGATGAACTCATTGCACCCATACTGAGCGTGATACCATTGCAGCTGCTCTCCTACTACGTTGGCACTTTAAAAGGAATTAATGTGGATATGCCAAGGAATCTGGCGAAGAGTGTTACTGTTGAATAATAATTGATAATTGATAGTTGATAATTTTTTCAACACGTT
>JBDUCW010000198.1:0-6156 GCA_040003235.1 Ferruginibacter sp.
TGCTGCGTATGGAAAGATATCACGGACATTTGTATAACTGGTATGATACAACAACACTTGCACCTTTAGCACCAAGATATATTTCTACAGTTGATAGTGGTAACCTGGCTGGTCATCTGATTACATTGCAACAGGCTCTGGAAACGATGGCAGACAACCGTATCATCAATAATAATATTTATAAAGGCTTGCTCGATACGATCCGTTTGTTTATAGAAAAAACAGATAAAAAATTATTACCGGAAAATTTTATTAAAGAAATTGAGATTTTATATGATAAAGAAACCGGAACCGCTGCCGAAGTAAAAAAATTTCTGGACGAGCTGGAAATATCTTTTACCGAAATCATTACACATGCTGATCTCTATCCGGATAATGAAGATGACTGGTGGGCGCAGAAAACATTGAACCAGATACAAAATGTAAAAGCTGATCTTACTTCTTTTTTACCATGGGTTAATTTACTGCCAACACCAGCCAAATTTGAAGATCTGATTCCGCATCTTCCTGCAATACCCACGATCAATCAACTTGCAAGAATAGAACAGAAACTGCTGCAGAAAATCATCAGTTGTTATACTTCAGAAAATACTCCCCAGGAAAACGAATGGCTTACCCGTTTCCGTGATGGCATTACAGAAGCCGGGCGCCGCGCCAAAGAACTCGTGATCATAACAGAACAACTGGCACAACGCTGTTCAGAACTCGCTAACATTGATTATGATTTTTTATACGACCGGTCGCAACACCTGCTCGCCATCGGGTATAACGTTGATGAACACCGCCGCGACAATAGTTTCTATGACCTGCTTGCATCAGAAGCAAGATTGTCAACCTTTGTTGCAATTGCGCAGGGTAAATTATCACAGGAAAGCTGGTTCGCGCTGGGGAGGCAATTAACCAATGTTGGCAATACGCCGATATTAATTTCCTGGAGTGGATCTATATTTGAATACCTGATGCCATTGCTGGTAATGCCTACTTATGATAATACTTTACTCGATCAGACTTACAAGGGAATTGTATTAAAACAGATCGATTACGGTAAAAAAAGAAATGTGCCATGGGGTATTTCTGAGTCAGGTTATAATATGGTAGACGCCAGCCTGAACTACCAGTACCATGCATTCGGCGTTCCGGGTACGGGCTTCAAACGCGGGCTGGGAGAAGATCTGGTGATTGCACCTTATGCAACAGTGATGGCATTGATGGTAATGCCGCAGGAAGCATGTGATAACCTGCAGGTATTACGAGAAGCCGGTATTGAAAGTAAATATGGTTTTTATGAAGCGGTGGATTATACAGCTTCGCGTTTACAACGGAGACAGACACATGCAGTTATTCAGTCTTTCATGGCGCATCACCAGGGTATGAGTCTTTTATCAATTGCCTACCTGTTACTCAACCGGCCGATGCAGGAAAGATTCCAATCGCAGGTGCAGGTAAAAGCAACACTCTTATTATTGCAGGAAAGAATTCCGAGAGTCACAACTTTTTATTCACCGTCTGTTCATTCAGAAGATGTCAGCGTCAGTCTTGGTACCGACACTTCCATGCGTGTCATCAATACACCGAATACAATTATTCCGGAAGTACAGTTGCTGTCCAATGGAAGGTATCATGTAATGGTAACCAATTCCGGTGCTGGTTATTCAAGATGGAAAAACCTTGCACTTACGCGCTGGCGCGAGGATTGTACCTGTGATGACCGCGGTACTTTTTGTTTTATCCGCGATATTGATAACAATGTTTTCTGGTCATCTGCATTTCAACCAACATTGCAGCAGGGTGATAATTATGAAGCAGTGTTTTCGCAAGGACGTGCAGAGTTCCGCCGACGCGATCTTTCGCTGGAAACGCATACAGAAATCGTTGTGTCTCCCGAAGACGATATTGAATTAAGAAGAATCCATATCACCAACCGGTCGCGCAAAAAAAGAACGATCGAAATAACCAGTTATGCTGAAGTGGTATTAACACTCGCAGCAGCAGATGAAGCGCATCCTGCATTCAGCAACTTATTTGTTCAGACAGAAATCGTTGATCAGCGCAATGCGATCATGTGTACAAGACGGCCACGCACTGCAGATGAAAATAATCCATGGATGTTTCATCTGATGAAAGCGCACGATACTGAAATTGTAAGTGTCTCTTATGAAACGGACCGCGATCAGTTCATCGGCAGAGGAAATAATATCAACAAGCCAAAAGCGATGAAGCAGGAAGGCATACTTGGTAATAGTGAAGGCTCTGTTCTGGATCCGGTTATTTCAATACAATACCGGATCATTTTAGAACCGCAGCAATCTGCAACCATCGACATGATCTTCGGCGTGGCAGATTCCAAAGATACCTGCAATACCCTCATTGAAAAATACCAGGACAGGCATCTGACCAACCGCGTACTCGAGCTTGCATGGACACATAGCCAGGTGATCCTGCGGCAGATCAATGCAGTTGAATCGGATGCACAATTGTATGCGAGACTGGCGGGTTCAATTATTTTTTCAAATGCTTCCATGCGTGCCGATCCTTCTGTTATCATCCGCAATCAGCGCGGGCAATCAGGTTTATGGAGTTATTCCATATCCGGAGATCTTCCGATTGTTTTATTACAGATTGAAGATTCGTCAAATATTGATCTGGTAAGACAATTGGTACAGGCCCATGCATACTGGCGTTTGAAAGGGTTAATGGTTGACCTCGTGATCTGGAATGAAGATCACGGTGGCTACCGGCAGGTATTGCATAATCAGATCCAGGGGTTGGTAGCACCGGGACTTGCATCAGAAATGAAAGATCAGCCGGGCGGAATTTTTATTCGCTCAGCAGATCAGATTTCTAATGAAGACCGTATACTTTTTCAGACAGTTGCGCATGTGGTGATATCGGATAAATTCGGTTCGCTGGAAGAACAGATGAACCGCCGCAATAAAGTAAAAACATTAATCCCTTATTTCAGTCCTGCAAAATTCCATTCTTCTGTAGGAACATCTGTTAAACTGCCGGATGATCTGCAATTTTTTAATGGATATGGCGGTTTCTCAAAAAACGGAAAAGAGTATGTGATCATTACAACTGCAACACAGCAAACTCCTGCCCCATGGATAAATGTTCTCGCCAATCCACAGTTTGGCAGTATCATTTCTGAAAGCGGACAATCCTATACATGGGTAGAGAATGCACATGAGATCAGACTTACGCCATGGAATAATGATCCGATTGGCGACCTGAAAGGTGAAGTATTTTATCTCCGGGATGAAGAAAGCGGCAGGTTCTGGTCGCCTACTCCCCTGCCCATCCGTGGCAACACGCCTTATATTACCAGACATGGATTTGGTTACAGCATTTTTGAACACAGTGAAGATGGAATTGATACTAGCATGACCGTCTTTGTTGACATAAAAGATCCGGTGAAATTTGTTGTACTGAAAATAAAAAATAATTCAGGAAGGCAACGGCGTATTTCGGCAACAGGTTACGTAGAATGGGTGTTGGCAGATCTGCGGTCCAAATCATTGATGCACATCGTAACGGAAATGGATGGCCGTAGCGGCGCATTGCTTGCAAAAAATGCATACAGCGCAGAATTTCAGAACCGCGTTGCGTTTTTTGATGCAGATGACAGTTCCAAAACTTTTACTACCGACCGCTCAGAATTTATCGGCCGTAACGGAACACTTATAAATCCTGAAGCAATGAACAGGGCAAGACTGTCAGGCAAAACCGGTGCTGCGCTTGATCCCTGTGCGGTAATACAATCGGCATTCGATCTTGAGGAAGATGAAGAACATGAAATTATTTTCCGCCTGGGGGCCGGTAAAAATATAACTGATGTACAGGATATCATAACCAGGTCAGAAGGAAGCCAGGTTGCACAGGCCGCTTTGGAAAAAGTAAAATTATATTGGCAACAAACATTAAGTGTAATAGAAATTGAAACACCCGATGCAGCAGTAAACATTCTTGCAAACGGCTGGCTCAATTATCAGACACTCGCATGCCGTATCTGGGCAAGAAGCGGTTTCTATCAGTCCGGCGGCGCCTTCGGTTTTCGTGATCAGCTTCAGGATGTATTGTCTCTGTTGCATTCTCAGCCCCAGCTTGTAAGGCAGCAGATATTGCTGTCAGCATCCAGGCAGTTTTATGAGGGCGATGTACAGCATTGGTGGCATCCACCGATGGGCAGAGGTGTAAGAACAACCTGTTCGGATGATTATCTCTGGCTGCCTTTTGTTACCGCAAAATATGTTTCAGTAACCGGTGATATATCTATTCTGAATGAACCCGTTACTTTTCTTGAAGGACGTTTATTAAATGAAGGTGAAGAATCTTATTATGATCTGCCGATCATTTCTGATAAGAAAGCTACTTTGTATGAGCATTGTGTAAAAGCAATTGAACATGGACTCAGGTTCGGCGAACATGGTTTGCCTTTTATGGGTAGTGGTGACTGGAATGATGGAATGGATAAAGTTGGAGAGCATGGAAAAGGTGAAAGTATATGGCTTGCTTTCTTTCTTTATGATATACTTATCAAATTTGCTGATACTGCTTTACTGAAAAACGACGGATCATTTGCAAATAGATGTAAAGAAGCAGCTACAATGCTCGGCAATAATATTAACCAGAATGCATGGGATGGTGAATGGTACCGCCGTGCATATTTTGATGACGGAACGCCATTGGGTTCTTCTCTGAATGAAGAATGCAAGATCGATTCGATTGCACAAAGCTGGTCCGTGTTATCAGGAGCCGGTGAAGAAGACCGTACCATAACAGCCATGAAATCTGCGGACAAATTTCTTGTGAAGAAGGAGGATAAGATCATACAGCTTTTTGATCCGCCTTTCGATAAATCCGCACTCAATCCGGGTTATATCAAAGGTTATGTTCCGGGTGTAAGAGAAAATGGCGGTCAATACACACATGCAGCCATCTGGCTTATAATGGCATTTGCAGAAATGGGTAACAGAGAAATGACCTGGGAATTACTGCAACTCATCAATCCTGTAAATCATAGTAATGATCAGAAAAAGGTTGAACAATATAAAGTAGAGCCTTATGTAATTGCAGCGGATGTTTATGCAGAACCCAAACATAAGGGCCGCGGCGGCTGGACCTGGTATACAGGATCTGCAGGATGGATGTACCAGCTCATGATCGAATCATTTATAGGAATAAAGAAAACCGGTGACAGATTAAGTTTTAATCCATGCATACCGGAGGCCTGGCCTTCCATTAAAATAAAATACCGTTATCTTGATACTGTTTATGAAATAAATATTGATCAGGCAACAAAAACGTCACAGGTAATTTCTATTGACGGCGAAGAACAGAAAGAAAATTATATCCGGCTCATCAATGATGGAGCTATACACCAGGCAAATATATCAGGCATTTTGCAAAAAATTGCGCAGGCTGCTGATGTGACTTAAAAAATACCCACGATGAAAAATTATCCATTTTATGTAAAGAATACCATTGTTCTTTTCGGACTGACCCTTATTGTTTATGCATTGTATACGCTTAGCGATATTATGATACCGCTGGCTTTTGCCCTGCTCCTCGCGATCCTGCTGAACCCGATGACCAATTGGTTCAAGCGTAAAAAAATAAAACATGGACTTGCCATTACACTTTCAGTTATTATTGCGATAATAGGAATAGCGGCCGTTATTTATTTTCTTTCTACACAGATCGCAAGATTCGGAGAGGAATTACCGGCGATGAAAAAGAAATTTGCAGAACTGTTTGTCCGTTTCCAGGCAAGTGTTCAATCCGATCTCGGAATGCCGGTTGCGAAACAGGACCAGTTGATAGCCGAAGCCAAAACCGGGCTGAAACCATTACTCGGCCACACACTCGGAACTGTACTCGGATCGTTGTCGATTATTTTTTTATTACCCGTGTATACTTTTCTTTTTCTTTATTATAAAACTTTAATCCTGAATTTTCTTTTTGAAATTTTTTCAGAAAAAAATTCAATGGAAGTAAATGATGTGTTGCATGAGACCAAAGGAGCCATACAGAATTATATGTACGGTTTACTGCTCGAAGCATTAATTGTTGCAGCACTTAATTTTTTACTGCTCTGGATGCTGGGTGTAAAATATGCGCTATTGCTGGGTGTGCTTGGTGCATTGCTGAATATAC
>JBDUCW010000199.1:0-6000 GCA_040003235.1 Ferruginibacter sp.
TCTTTGGTTTCTTTTGCACCGATACTTTTTTGAACGGATCCCGGATGCGGACCATGCGGAATGCCGGCGGGATGCAGTGTGATCATGCCCCTTGTTACATTCTTGCGGCTCATAAAATCGCCATCAACATAATAGAGTAATTCATCACTGTCGATATTGCTGTGATTGTATGGCGCCGGAATAGCGAGTGGATGATAATCAAATAATCTTGGTACGAATGAACAGACCACAAAATTATTTGCTTCAAATGTCTGGTGCACCGGCGGCGGTTGATGAATGCGCCCGGTAATTGGTTCAAAATCATGAATGGAAAATGCGTAAGGATAACAGCATCCATCCCAACCGATCACATCAAATGGATGATGGCCATAATGCAATCCGTATTCAATGCCTTTCTTTTTTGTCTTGATAAGATAATCACCGCTTTCATCATGCGTGGTAAGATTTTGCGGCGTGCGGATATCCCTTTCGCAGTAAGGCGAGTGTTCCATCAGTTGTCCCAGTTTACTCATATATTTTTTGGGATAACGGATCGGGCTGAATGATTCTAAAATGAAAAGCCGGTTATTTTCATTGGCAAATTCAATCTGGTAGATTGTCCCTCTTGGTATGATGAGATAATCTCCGTAACCGAATTCAAGATTGCCATACTGTGTTTTCAAAGTGCCGCTTCCTTCATGAATAAAGATCATTTCATCAGCGTCGGCATTCTTTACAAAATAATCCGCAGTACTTTTTTTAGGCGCTGCCAAAACAATATGACAATCATTATTTATTAAAATGGGAATGCGGCTCTTGAGATAATCGTCCACGGGTTTTATTTTAAACCCTTCAAAGCTGCGGTGTTTCAGCATTTTCTCTTCTGCAATTTCGGGCGCTACCGATACTGGCGCATCTACTTTTATAATTTCGGTGGGCGGATAAGAATGATATAAAATAGAATAATCATTGCTGAATCCTTCTGTTGAAAATAATTGTTCCGAATACAAACTTCCATCCGGTTTGCGGAACTGTGTATGGCGTTTGTGGGGAATGGAACCGGCGGTTGTATAATGTGGCATGCTATAATTGAGAATTAAAAATTAAAAATTTTCCGGTTAAGAAGTCTGATACATGGCAACAGTATAATCATTGAAATAAATGTTCTGCTATCAACCATGAACTATCAACTATGAACTGAGTTGTTCCGTAAATTTACAGCTTATATTTAAATCGTGACAAGAATAGGTCTGCTTTCCGATACGCATCATTACCTGGATGATTTGCTGTTTGAGCATTTCAGCAATTGCGATGAGATCTGGCATGCCGGTGATTTTGGTGATGCAATTATTGCAGAAAAACTGGCGGCATTCAAACCATTGAAAGGCGTATATGGAAATATTGATGGCAATGATATCCGTCAGCATTACCCGGAACAACTCGTGTTTATGTGTGAAGATGTAAAAGTGATGATGCGGCATATCGGTGGTTATCCACCAAAATATAATCCCGAAACAAAAAAGGAATTACTGATCCATCGTCCCGCGCTTTTTATCAGCGGCCATTCACATATTCTTAAAATAATGTACGATCAGCAAATCAACTGCCTACACATGAATCCCGGTGCCGCAGGTAAACATGGCTGGCATAAGATGAGAACAGCCATTCGTTTTGTAATTGATGCTGCGGAGATCAAAGATTGTGAAGTGATTGAATTGGGAGGCAGATGAAGTGGTAAGTTTTAAGTTATAGGTTTTAAGTCTGGCAGTAAATATTCTGTTAGCTTTCTTACTTATTACTTATAACTTATTACTTATAACTTATAACTTATAACTTATAACTTAATCCTATTTCCCTCCATTTGCATGCAGATCCGCTTTACAATTTGCATCCAGTTGTGGAATATTTCCAGTTATTAAAAAGCCCAGTACATCTGTTGTTTCTGAAGAATAGTACATCAGGCAATTGCTGTTGCTGCAATGATTACCATGGGCTGCATCTTTGTGTGCTGTCTGCATAGAGCTCCCCAAATCTACAAGGCCCAGAATATGCCCGAATTCATGTTCTGTTACAGTGCTTTCAAGTTTAGTTCTGCTGGCCTGGCCAATACTGCCCGAATTATCATGAATTGTTTTACCAAGAATACAAATAGAAGTATTGCGAAAAGCGAGTCCCAATACATTGCCATCAGAATAATTTCCATCAGTGTATAAAAAATAAACGCCGAGTTGTGTGCCGTTTGTATAAACCGTTCTGTTATTTTTTTCTATTTCTGCAATATCATTGAGGGTTAATATTGTTTTATTTGCGCTTGGTATGGCCGATTGAACAATGCTGATTCCACCGGGTTTATTAATGAGGCCACTGAGATAAGTACTGAGATTACTGATCATGCCTGCATCCGGTTGAAAGCCAGGCATATATTGTATCTCTATTTTTACAGATTGATAATTACCTGCACCAAGCAGATCGTTTGCGGAAGCTCCAACGGCTTTATTATTATCACTGTTGATGGATGCGATACCGGTGAGCGTATCTTTTTTAGAACATTGTGAAAAGCTGATAATTAAAAAGCAGGCGGATAAACGGAGAATGGATTTCATAAAAAATATTTCTAATGGATTTACGAAAACCGTGCCGGGAGAGATTGAAACACGAATTATTAAACACGAATTACTAAACATGAATTAGCAAGCACGAATTACACGAATTGAAATCAATTACACGAATTGCGATTCTTTCTGTCAACAGTCAACTGTCAATTATCAACTATCAATTATCAACTATCAATTATTACTCCACCCAATCTGCAATAAAAATATTCGTATCATGTGTTCCGCCATTGTTGCGGTTGCTGCAGAAGATGATTTTTTTTCCGTCAGGACTGAACATGGGAAACGCATCAAAGATTTTTTCTGCAGTAACTTTTTCCAGATGACTGCCATCTTCGTTGATGGTAAATAAATTGAAGGGATAGCCTCTCGGGCTCTGGTGGTTGCTGGCGAAAATAATTCTTTTACTGTCGGGGAAAAAAGCCGGTGCCCAGTTGGCATTGGGCAATTTCGTTACCTGTTTTACATTGCTGCCATCTATATCGGCAACAAACACCTGCATTTCAGTTGGTGCTACAAGATTTTCTGCAAGAAAATCTTTATACTCTTTTATATCTGCAGGCGTAGTTGGCCGGCTTGCACGCCAGATGATCTTTTTACCATCCGGACTGAACCATGCTCCTCCATCATAACCCAGTGTATTGGTAAATTTTTTTTCTTTGCCTGTTGCAAGATCCATTATGTAAAGATCGATGTCGCCATCTTTGGTACTCGTGTAGATCATTTTTTTTCCATCAGGACTCAATGTTCCTTCAGCATCATAACCCTTACTGTTAGTCAGTTGTTTTACGATTTTGCCATCAAGGTCTGCCATAAAAATATCGAAGCTGTTATATAAAGGCCAGATATATTTATTGCCATATTTTTTACGATCGGGTACCGGTGGGCAAGTATCTGCACCCAGATGCGTACTGGCATAGATCACATGCTTTCCGTCTTTGGTAAAAAATCCACAGGTCGTTCTTCCTTTACCACTGCTGATCTGCCGCGGTTCAAATTTTTCTCCGGGTTTGGTGGGCACTTTACCAATGAACATACGGTCGCACATAATACCATCTTTCGGATTGGTTCTTTGAAAGATGATCCACTTGCTATCATAACTCCAGTAAGCTTCTGCATTGTCGCCACCAAAGGTTAACTGCTGTACATTGGCGAAATGTTTTTCACCGGGAAAATGAATGGTATCATTTGCAGGAACCAATGGCTGGGCAATTACAGAACAACCAAGCAAAAGGCTGGAAAACAAGAGGGCAATCTTTGTCATAAAAAAATTTGTGCGAAGGTAATTTCAATCCCTACTCTTATTGTCAGAAAATTGTCATAACGTTATAATATTATGTGCTGTATTTTTGCAGCATGAAGCTGTTTTTGTTTTTCATATCCACCGTATGCATTTTCTTTTCATGCAGCAATAACAATACTGATGAAGCAATTTCAGAAAACCCGTCTGTTGCTGCTAACAAAGAGCAGCAATATAAAGACCTCATAAAAAAATATCCGGATTCACAACTGCTGAAAGAACGGCTGGTACAGTATTACCGCGATAACAATAATTATGATGCAGCAATTAATGAGACAGATGCCCAGATAAAAAAAGACAGCAGTAATGACCGTTGGTGGGATATCAGGGCAACTTTGTTCAGTGAAAATGACGATACTGCCAATGCCATTCTTTCCTGGGAAAAAGCAACTTCCATCAATCCCCAGCCAAGATATCTTTTGCCATTGGGTTACCTGTATGCCGACAGGAAAAATCCCAAAGCACTTTTTATTGCACAGCTCCTGATGAATTCAGACAGCTCAAAAAAAAATAAAGAAGCTTTGCTGATCTCGGGTATTTATTACAGTAAGTCCGACAAACAAAAAGCCATCAGTTTTTATGACCAGGCCCTCGGAGTAAGTTATACGTTTATGCCGGCGTACCGCGAAAAAGCAATTGCCTTATATGATCTTGCAAAATACAATGATGCGATCGCTGTATTGCAGCGGGCACTAACAGTACAATCCACTTATGATGAAGCCTATTACTGGATGGGAAGATGTTATGAAAAACTGAACCGCAAAGACCTTGCAATTGAAAGTTACCAGCGTGCTATTGACTTTTCAAAAGAAACCAGCAATACAGATTATATAGAAGCCATTGATGCTTTGAAAAAACTAAACGGAGAATAAAGTGCGTTGTATCTTTGATACAAATTTGGTGATTTGATAATTTGATGATTTGGTGATGAAATACAAAAAAAAATTTGTGATTTGATGATTTGATGATTTGATAATTCCTTTAAACCGAATAGTTTTTAATTGTTTGAAAACTACCTGACCCTAAAAAATCAGCACATCACCAAATCACCAAATTAAAACAAGAATGATCTCCGATCATCAATTGAAAACTATAAACTAAAAAAGAAAATGGCTCTCATCGCTCCTTCTCTTCTTGCTGCAGATTTTATTAAACTGAAAAGTGAATGTGATATGCTGAATGAAAGCCAGGCCGACTGGTTTCATCTTGATGTGATGGACGGCCGCTTTGTTCCCAATATAAGTTTTGGCCCGATGATCATTGCATTCATCCGCAAAGCCACTACAAAATTCTGCGATGTTCATTTAATGATTGAAGAGCCGGGTAATTATGCAGAAGCATTTAAGAATGCCGGAGCTGATAGTATTTCTGTTCACCTGGAAGCCTGTCCCCACCTGCATCGGAACATACAGCAAATAAAATCGCTGGGCATGAAAGCGTCGGTTGCCATCAATCCGCATACGCCCGTAAGTGCTTTGCAGGATATCATTGCCGACCTCGATATGGTTTGTGTGATGAGTGTGAATCCGGGTTTTGGCGCACAAAGTTTTATTCCGCATACGTATACCAAAATAAAACAACTCCGCAGCATGATCAACGAAGCCGGATCAAAAACACTGATCGAGATCGATGGTGGTGTTACGCTCGACAATGCTTCATTGCTGATCGCAGCCGGCGCCGATGTACTGGTTGCTGGCAATACCGTTTTTAAAGCTCCTGATCCGAAAGATATGATTGCAAGATTGAAAGCGATTTGATTTGATGATTTGATGATTTTTTAAATTCAATGCACTTTCCATTTTCACCAACGGTTACGACTTTAGGCAATCAGCACATTACCAAATCATCAAATTGTTTTGGCTTACTTATTTTTTCTCTCATTCATATTTTGTGGGAAGGCTCATCCTGTTCAGATATCGATCATGTTCGTATTGTCTGAATTTGGATTCGTCCGATTCAAAGATTAATAGATTAACCTGTTGTGCTATTAAAATATGTTTTTCAAATTAATGATCAGGGAACCTGATGTTGTTCACTACAGTAGTACAAAAGCCTAATCAGGGAACAAACCCGAAAACGGGATGTAATCGTTTTCGGGGCGCCTTTTTT
>JBDUCW010000014.1:0-55232 GCA_040003235.1 Ferruginibacter sp.
ATGTTTTTCCAATTATTATTTTGTTGCAAAAAATTCGTGTTAATCGATTTTATTCGTGGCCGCCCTCACCCTCAATCCCTCTCCAAAGGAGAGGGAAGTATGTTTTTCCAATTATTATTTTGTTGCAAAAAATTCGTGTTAATCGATTTTATTCATGGCTATTTGTATTTGCATTTCAGTGTTATTCCGTGCCCTCCGTGGCTAATATGCCTACTGCGGATTGATGTAAACAGAAGTAGATGCATCACCTGAAAACTCAACCTTGCTCTCTTCTGCCAACAGCTTGATGCGGAGATTGATGCCATGTTTCAACAGATCGTATTCTTTCATCGTAATCGGACCGGTAAAATATTCAGTCACGATAACAATACTGTTTTTATTAATCTCTTTAAAAAATACAGTTGAAGATTCAATATTTTCCCCGCTTGTTTCCAGTATCCGTTCAAGGCCTGCAATGAATTGTTTGGTCTGCTCAAGATTTGTTTTGGCAGACAATTCCAGTTTTAATTCAGCCCTTCTTTGTGTGCGCATCGAATAATTATCAACAAAGCTATCTACCATTTGTTTATTGGGAACAGTCACCAGTGTTTTATCTGCAGTACGGATGCGGGTGCTTCTCAAACCGATGCGTTCCACCGTGCCTGTTATGTTCTGCACTTTAAGCGTATCTCCTGTAAAAAAAGGTTTGTCGAAAAATATAATAAAGGATGCAATCAGGTTTTCCAGACTTTCTTTGGCAGCCAGTGCCAGTGCGGCTCCTACAATGCTCAGGCCGGTAAGCAGATTACCGATTGGTTGATTGAAACATGCTTTTACAATCATCAGAATGCCTGCAACTATAATGAGCACTTTTAAAAAATCCCGGAAAAAAAGAATGAGCTGATCATGACTTTTATCATTGGCAATACTTGCTTTTTTTTCGAGCACCAGTGCAATAAAATCTATAATACGGAGTAGCAGTCCGGTAAAAGAAAGAATGATGATGCCGATGCCGAGCCTGCTTAAAATTTCTTCGGAGGAGTGACCATACAACTGGTAATCCCATTGTGTTGGAAAATTAAGTTTGTCGATTGCGAAGACTGAAATGAGGATCAGCAGGAACCATTCAAGCGGTTCTACTACAAGATCAGTAAAACTTTTTTTCTCAATATTTTTCCAGATCCGGTTAACGAGTTTGTACAGCAGAGAAGCAATATATCGGGAGAGGTAACGTTTGAGCAACAGCATCAGTAAGATCGCTCCGCCAACGATCAAGTAACTTTTTACGGAGTTGTCCCAATATATCCTGTCAAAAAAATCCATGGATAAAAATAATGATTTGGGAGCAGATTATTTTATCTTATACATATCAATACCATTCTCTTTTAAAAGATAAATATTTCCATTCATCGCTTTTATGGAATTGTATTTTCCAAAGAAGGCAGGCAGTGTATATTCTTTCAGGTTTAAAGAGCCCTGCTCATAACTGAAAAATTTTTTTCCTTTGAATCCAAACACTGTGGTGCCCGAAGCATCAGCATTATCCCAGCCTGTAAATGGCAATTTGTTTTTAAAAGAACCGTAATAATCAAAAATATAAAATCCTTTTGCAGGATCATACAGGTATACGAATCCGTCCCTGTCTATGATCTGCTCCGGTGAAGGAACTGAATCAAAGAGTTGACGGCAATCCACTGTTTCCAGCAATACCTTTCCCTGTTCGTCAATTTTTTTCAGCTTCAGATCCTGTTCATCAAATATCCAGATATTATTATCGTATGAAGTGGCCAATGCCTTTACCCGGAAAATATTCTGCTTACGAAAGTCAATACTGTTCCGATTATTCAGCTGCCTGTCCAATACTGCTACTGTAGAATAGTTCTTATAATACAATAATATTTTTAAGGGGTTAGTCACATCAATGGAATACAGTTTACCATAGCGTTTTACATCATTGAATACCGCAACAGAATCACCCCGGCTGTTTAGTTTTTTTAACTGATCATTCGGATTCAGCAGGTAAAGGTTGTCGAGGTTATCAATATTAAAATAAGTAAAGTTGCCGGGTATGGTCCTGCTGAATTTAAACGCAGCGTCTTCCTGGGCAGAGGCCGTGATAAAATTTAAAAGTAAAAGTAACGGCAACAGGTATCGTATTTTTTTTATCGTCATTTTTATCGGAGACTTTTATCTGCCATAAATTTTTTTATCCTCTTCGGCCGTATCATAAAATTTCAATTCAAGATCATTGCCATTGAAGACCGCATAACTATTAAATCTTATCCAGTCGCCCAGACTTATATACCGGCTGCTCTCATTTACCTGGTAGTCGATCGGCAAATGACGGTGACCGAAGATGAAATAGTCGTAATGGTTTTTTTTTATCGCCTCCTTGCAAAAAAGGATCAACCATTCTTTGTCTTCTCCAAGATATGTTTCATCAGAAAAACCTGTAGCAGCCCTGCTTTTACTGGAAAAATAATCTGCCGTTCCAATACCGATTGCGGGTGGAACTTTACCAAAAGCCCACTGGCATAATTTGCTGCGGAATACTTTCTTCAGCATTTTATATTTCTTATCTCCGGGTCCGAGCCCATCACCATGGCCTATAAAAAACTGCTTTCCGTTGAATTCAAATTCTTTTGGTTCGAAGTAAACAGGGATATTCAATTCTTTCTGAAAATAGTCATTCATCCACATATCATGATTGCCCACAAAAAAATGGATTGGGATACCGCTGTCCGTTATTTCAGCAAGTTTACCCAGGATACGGACATATCCACGGGGAACTACTTTCTTATATTCATACCAGAAATCAAAAAGGTCGCCCACAATAAATATTTCCTGTGCATCGGTTTTTATTTCATCCAGGAAACGTACAATGCGTTTTTCCCTTACGAGACTGGACGCATGATCCGGTGCACCAAGATGAAAGTCGGAAAGAAAATATATTTTTTTATCGGGTGAAAGTTGCATCAATGTTTTTGTTTATTATCCATCTACCAAAAACAGGAAAACTTCTTTAGGCCCGTGAACGCCCGTTACCAGTGTCTTTTCTATGTCTGCAGTTCTGCTGGGGCCGCTTGCAAAACTTATCTGTGAAGGAATATTGCCCGCGTATTTTTCTTTTAAAAAGCTCAGGGCATCTTTAATATCATACACAAGCTGGCTGGTATAAGCAATGCAGATATGTACCGGAGCATATACACTTACAGTTCGGCCGCTTTGCTGTGCAGCACTCATAACAATGGTGCCGGTACGTGCCACCAAATATTCGCAACTGGTAATAGATGCATCGCAGGAAGCGAGGTCATTGGTAGTGGCGAATGAAAGAAATTTATTTTCAATACTGTAAATTTTACTCCAGCCCTTGTCAGTAAATAATTGTCTTACCTGCTTTTGCAGATCTTCAGCATCGGTGCAAAAAGCAAATCGACCCTGCAGGTTGGTAAACTGTTCCGCGAATATTACTTCAAGATCATCTTCGGCCTGCGTAAAAACAGAATTGCTTCCTTCACTGTTAGGAAACGGCAAAGGCACCGGGTTGCTCAGTGCCTGCCTGATCTTTTTTAAAATATTTTCTTTTGCTGCAGATACCGCCATAACGATTTTACATTTGAGGAGTTTTATCCGGATCAATAACCGGTGTTCCGGGTAAAGTACTGTTCGCATCCGTATCCGGTGCAACTGTATCTTTAGGATCGATGTCCAGTAATTTCTTTTCTTCAAAAGGACGTTTACCAATCAGCAGTTCTACATCACTTTGAAACAGCACTTCACGTTTTAATAATTCCTTTGCCAGCATTTCCACTTCGTTCCTTTTTTCTATCAGTAATTTTTTGGTGCGTTCGTACGAAATGTCAATTATTTTACGAACCTCTTCATCAATTATTTTCCCGGTCTCTTCACTGAAAGGTTTGGTGAAAACATTTTCCTGATTGGGATCATAGTAACTGATATTACCTACTTTATCATTCATGCCATACACAGTTACCATGCTGTAAGCGATCTTGGTGATCTGTTGCAGATCGTTGCTGGCACCGGTACTGATCTTGCCAAAGAAAATATCTTCACTGGCACGGCCGCCCAATGTCATAGCGATCTGGTCGTTCAGTTGATCTGTATTATATAAGTATTGTTCTTTAGGTGTGTATTGTGCATAACCCAGTGCTGCAGAGCCTCTCGGCACAATAGTAACTTTGAGTAAAGGATATGCATGTTCTAAAAACCAGCCACAGATTGCATGGCCTGCTTCATGATAAGCGATGATTTCTTTTTCATACGGTGCAATGATCTTGTTCTTTTTTTCAAGGCCACCGATCACGCGGTCAATCGCATCCTGGAAGTCGCTCATGTCAACTGCCTGTTTGTTTTTACGTGCTGCGATCAATGCGGCTTCATTACAAACATTGGCAATATCTGCGCCCGCAAAACCCGGCGTCTGTTCTGCAAGCTTATGTACATCGAGTGTCTGCGAAATTTTAATCGGCAACAGGTGCACTTTAAAAATTGCTTCACGTCCAACAAGATCCGGGCGATCGATCGTGATCTGCCTGTCGAACCTTCCGGGACGGAGCAGTGCATTATCGAGTACATCAGGACGGTTGGTGGCTGCGAGAATAATGATACCGATATCAGTACCAAAACCATCCATCTCCACCAATAACTGATTCAATGTATTTTCTCTTTCATCATTGCTCATCATCACGTTCTTACCACGTGCTCTTCCTATTGCATCTATCTCATCAATAAAAATAATGCAGGGCGCTTTTTCGCGGGCCTGTTTAAACAGATCCCTTACACGACTTGCACCAACACCTACGAACATCTCCACAAAATCACTACCGCTCAGACTGAAAAACGGAACCTGCGCTTCGCCTGCCATTGCTTTTGCCAATAATGTTTTACCGGTACCGGGAGGGCCTACCAGCAAAGCTCCTTTTGGAATCTTTCCACCCAGTGCTGTATATTTTTTTGGATTTTTCAGGAAGTCAACGATCTCCATCACTTCCACTTTTGCTTCATCCAGTCCGGCAACATCACCAAAGTTGATATTCACTCTCGTGCCCTTATCAAACAGTGTTGCTTTTGATTTACCGATGCTGAAGATGCCGCCTGGTCCACCACTTCCGCCTGGTCCGCCTACTTTACGCATCATCAGAACAAATAATAATCCTATCAATAGAATGGGTAATAAGGTGCTTACGATCTGTCCGAATATTTCACCTTCTTCACCGGCTTTTTCAATTACCTGCGGAATATTTGGATAAAGTTTATAAAACTCGTTCATCATGCTGCTGAAAGCAACAGGGTCACTGATATCAAAAACAAGTTGAGGAGCATTTAATTTTTTGGCGTCTTCATAAGATTTATCATCCTTGCTTTTATTGAGTACAGCTTGATAAAATGCTGCATGTGCATTCAGGCTGTCTTTTTTTAAAGAGATACGGACGATCTTTTTATTGCGTACAATTTTGTATTCTTCTACATCGCCTTTTTTAATCATTTCTTTAAAGGCAACCTGGTCGGTATCAACACCGGTAGTGCTTACACCACGAACGAGATTGTAACCAATGATGGCAACGAAGATCAGCCCATAGATCCAGTAAATATTAAATGGGCTTTTTTTCTTGGGTTGATTATCATCTCCCAATGGCGGAATATTGTTTGGCCCGTACTTACGGTTATTTTCCTGGTTGTTGTTACTTTGCTGCTGTGCCATATTTATTTGTTACGGGTACGTTATTTGTTTTTTCTGTTTTTTAATGGGGATCAATGTTCAGTTATGACCGCATCACTCCACATTTCTTCGAGCTGATAAAATTTTCTTGGTTCCGGCAGCATGATATGAACTACCACGTTTACATAATCGATCAGTATCCATTGCTGGCCCTGTCTTCCTTCATGTTTATAAGGTAATTCGCCGCAGTTGAGTTTTACAAGTTCTTCTACTGAATCGGCAATGGCCTTTAACTGGTTGGGATTGTTTGCCTGGCAGATGATAAAAAAATCCGATACCGCTTCTGGTATTTTGCGCAGGTCAAGACTTACTATTTTTTCGCCTTTTTTTTCTTCAATTGCGTGGATGATGATTTTAAGAATTTTGCTGGCCTTTGTTAACCTGGTGATACTGCTTTTTTTCCGGGTAGCTAATACTGTAAGATTGTTCAAATGATGTTATTTTTTTTATACCATGCCATCGCTGTTTACGCCATGGAGTTTTATTATTTTCAAATTACGAAGTTTTAATAACTTGTACTCTGGAACCCAGTCGCAAAAGTAATATTTCTTTACCATACTCTATATGTATATGCCGGATAGCGTTGTTTTTAATGAGTTGGCAAGTGTGGACAGTACCAACAACTATGCCATGGGAAAGGTTCATGCGGCTATGGCAAAGCATGGTGAGGCATGGTTCGCATACGAACAAACAGCCGGAAAAGGGCAACGCGGAAGAAACTGGCTGGGAAGTCCCGGTGAAAATATTGCCATGAGCATTGCGCTGTATCCTTTACAGATGAAGGCTTCGCAACAATTCCTGTTGAGTATGGCTACAGCACTTGCCTGCAGAGATCTGTTTTCAAATTATGAAGTAGATGAAATGAAAATAAAATGGCCCAATGACCTTTACTGGCGTGACAGAAAGGCAGGGGGTATACTCATCGAAAATATTTTCGCAGGCAATCAATGGAAAGCAGCAGTGATCGGGATCGGCATCAATATCAACCAGGTTATATTTGATGCGGCATTAAA
Source organism: Ferruginibacter sp. (assembly GCA_040003235.1). GTDB lineage: Bacteria > Bacteroidota > Bacteroidia > Chitinophagales > Chitinophagaceae > Ferruginibacter. The sequence continues at coordinate 6,733 of JBDUCW010000014.1, forward strand.
GAATCCTGTATCATTGCGACAGATCACAGGTAAGGAGGAGAATATTCTGAATCCAGCAAAAGAATTGCACAGGCTGGTATTAAAACGTTTTGATGAAATTGATAAACGACCTCCATCAGATTTACTCAATGAATATAACAGCCATCTTTTTGCTTTAAACAAAACTGTGCGGCTGAAAAAAGAGAATATGATTTTTGAAACCATGATCAAAGGGGTTAATGAAAAAGGACAGCTGATCACTATGGATGCTACAGAAAGAACCTGGGAATTCGGTGAACTGAGTTGGGTGTTTTAAATCATAATTCACTGCTGACCTCAATTAATTTCCTGCACCATTGTTTACCCAACATGCAATGGAATCTCTTACAGCCTGTGATAATGCTCCGGACTGCGGCATAATTCCGGCGGCTACCAACCCATTGATATCATTGCGTCTGCCGAAGACTGATTGATAAGATCCGTCATAGGTCCATTTGGAAAGCGCCTGCGAATAACCACTGTTGGGCGCATGGCAGGCGTTGCAGTTTACATCAAGTATCCTTTTTATATTTTCACTGAAAGTTAAACTGCCATTACAAACAAATGTTTGGGGAGCTGTATTGCTTTTGCTGCAGCTGTTGATGAGAATTACACATAGAAAAAGGATAGGAATTACTGAAATTCGTTTCATGGGATTGGATTTTTGTTACCGCCATAAACGAAATATTATGCCAAAGAAGTTGTACGTAAAACGTTTTAGGTTGTAAGACGAAGAATAATGTTTATTACATACTTTTCTTCCTGTCATCCGTCGACTGTCAACAACTAACAACCAACAACTATTGTATCTCACTCCACGCTTTCAATATTTCTTCTGCATGTTGTTTGCTTTTTGGTTTGAGAAATATTTTCCGGATAATACCTTTCTCGTCTATTAAAAAAGTAGTGCGGTGAAGACCCATATAATTCCGGCCATATAATTGCTTCTCTCCCCAAACGCCATATTTATCAATGATGCTATGGTCCGGATCTGTAACCAATGTAAAAGGAAGATTGTATTTCCCCTCAAACTTTTTATGTTTTTTTTCTTCATCCGGACTAACGCCCAGTATCACAAAGCCCTTTTTTTTCAGCATGGAATAATTGTCACGGAGATTGCAGGCCTGCACCGTACAGGTTGGCGTATCATCTTCAGGATAAAAATATAAGATCACTTTTTTCCCTTTAAAATCAGACAGTTTCACACTGTTACCGTTCTGGTCTGTACTGCTGAAAGCCGGTGCCTTGCTGTTTTCTGTTAGTGTGGTCATGGGGAGATGTTAGTTGATAGTTGTTGGTTGTTAGTTGACAGTTGTTGATTGTTAGTTGACAGTTGACAAAGCTGAAAGAGGTAATACAATTCACGAATTGAAAATCCTTAAACGTCTTAAACGACAACAACTGATAAATCACCTACTGAAATGATAAATCCTCTCCGCCACATTTCCAACCTGGTCTTCTGCATAAATCTTTAATTCATGTTCTCCTGCTGTGCACATTTCATCAAAGGTATAAATGAATGTCCGCCCTTTATCATTGCTGAAACGCAGCCAGTTTCCATCCAGCATGGCCGTGAATATTTTTATTTCTTCGGTATTGTCGGATACGCCGAATGCAATATGCGTAAGCTTTGCACAGTTCATGCCGTCTTTAAATCCAACCGGTTTTATAAAAGGCGGAATGGTATCAATCAACAGATGAAAATTGCCGAACTCACGGAATGCAGCTTTGTACCAGCCATTATTATTGTCTGCTTTTACAAAATCATTTTTACCACCATACTCACGCTCCATCACTATTTTGTCAGATAAATTTTCTGTCACAGTTGCTTTAATGCTTACAGAAAAATAACCATGCACAGGAACATTGGCATTCTTCAATACATAGATCGGGGATACAGCAACAGAAGGAATTTCATTGTATGTAAATCTTATCGAATCATACAGTTGATTATCTGAAAGATAAAAATGAAGATGATCATTTTCAAAAATATTTACATAGCCCGGATAAAATTCTTTCTGATTGAAATGGACAGATAAATCCGTTTCATTTTTCGTTTTATACAATGACTGCACATCAAATTTCAATTGGGATGTATTACCATTCGCATCTTTTACTTCTACCCTGATATGATGAACACTGTCGTCTCCGATCTGCAATGCACCATTACCATTCACATCTTTATATACGCCTTCCGGATAGCCCGGCAACCTGGATAAGTGCTGCACAAAAGGGCCGCCACTGCTGCGTAATTTATAATCGATGTGTCCATTCACGTCTCGCGTTTCATCATAACTGATACTGTCGATCCGGAATCCAACAACAGGTGTTTCATCTTCATAAAGCGATGCTTCATAAATGCCATTCCGGTTACTGCTGCCTGTATAAGTATCAAATGCAGTAATTGCAAAACTCACTTTATCTGTGTTCAGTTTCAGCAGCGCGGGCACTGTTGTATAAATGCCGTTTATTTTTTTTAAAGAATAAAATTTAGGGCTCTGTTCATATACACTGATGCGGCGATCATATACTGCCAACCGGAAAATATCCGGTGCCTTGTTATCAGCGATGGGCATATCAAAAAGTAAAGGGTTCAGTACCTTATCCGTTTTGGTATCACGTATTTCAAAATGCACATGTGGTCCCTGGCTGCCGCCGGTACTGCCACTCAACGCGATCTGCTGTCCGCTGGTTACCGGAAACATATCGGCAGGAATGTCCAGGAAAACTTTCCAGCTCTGCAATTTGTATTGCTGCTCTTTTACATATTTTCCCAGCTCCGGAAAAAAAGCATTTAAGTGGGCATACAAAGTTGTAAGCCCGTTGGGATGATTTATATAAATGCACTGGCCAAAACCATAAGGTTCTATTTTTACTCTGGCAATATATCCATCGGCTGCGGCATATACCGGTTGATTTACTTTTGAATCGGTTCTGCAATCCAGCCCCATGTGATAGTGGTTGGGCCTGAGTTCCCCGAAATTGGCAGCAATGCCGGGTTTAACATCCAATGGCCATCTGAAATAATGCTGCGGATAATTTTTTTCAGGAAATATTTGCGATGATGCCTGAAACTGCATCAATAAAAACAGGCCTGTCAATAAAAAGATCGCGGAATTGCTGAATGAATAATTTTTCCAATGCTTCACTATACTGACTGCTTTTGTTTCAACAAAAATCGGTTAACAATCAACGTAAATCAAAAATTATTTGAGCTTTAAAAATTTTGATTGCCCCGAAGAGCCGGTAAAACTATTTTCATTAGCCGTTAACATTTTTGTACATTCGTTTTTATAATTAAATTCTTTCTAAAACCTGCGTATGAAAACAATTACAACCATCATCAGTTTCCTTCTATTCATTCATATTTCTTTTGCCCAAACGCCTTCCTGCGAAGTGCTGACCGATTCTTTAAAAGGAACCTATGAAGGCGATTGCAAAAAAGGAAAGGCAGATGGCATTGGCAAAGCAACCGGTGCGGATAGTTATGAAGGCGGATTTAAAAATGGATTTCCCGAAGGAACCGGAACTTACAAATGGAAAAACGGCGATTGGTTTACCGGTAACTGGAAAAAAGGTTTAATGGATGGCAAGGGAGAATATTTTACAAAAACGAAGAACAGCAGCCTGGTTGGCTTCTGGAAAAAAAATGTGTACAAGGGAATGTATGAAAAACCTTATGATGTCATTAACCAAAGTGATAAAGTAAGTCATCTTGATGTTAACAGCCTTGATAAGAAAGGCAATATTGTTATTGTATCAATGGTATCCGGAATGCTGGCGCAGGCAAATGTGGATGATTTCCAGGTAGTGTCGGGCACGTACGACCGGTATAACAAAAGAGAAATGATCAAAACAAAAGTAATAGAATTTCAAAACGTGCAATTCCCATTCAGGGTTAAATTCAATATCGGCGGATCCCCTTTTGAGATCCAGATATTTGAATCGGGTCAATGGCAGGTAGATCTGATGTTATAAATAATAAATAGATTTGAATTATCAGTTCTTGTTTTAGCCACGAATGGCACAAATGGACACGAATTATTGGTTCTACTTAGTGCATTCGTGGCAAGAAGCGGTTATATAGAATCTGCGAAATCATTTTAAGCGGCTTCTTAATTGATCAACTATTTTTTTCAACATTCGGGAATGGCATAATGGTAACAATTCCTATTTCATTTTATGCTGCTGCATCCTTACTTTTGCACGCCACTTGACCTGCAGGTAGGCAGGCGCCGGCAACTTACATATGCCAAAAGACAATTCCCTCAAAACAGTATTGATTATCGGCAGCGGTCCAATTATTATCGGGCAGGCCTGCGAGTTTGATTACAGCGGAACACAGGCTGCGCGCAGCTTACGCGAAGAAGGTGTGAAAGTGATTCTGATCAACAGCAATCCTGCCACCATCATGACGGACCCAATGATGGCCGACAGGGTTTACCTGCTTCCGCTGACTGCTGAAAGTATTGAACAGATTCTGGAAGAAAATAAAATAGACGCGGTGTTGCCGACCATGGGCGGACAAACTGCCCTGAATCTGTGTAAAGAAGTAGATGAACTCGGCATCTGGGAAAAATATAATGTCCGCCTGATCGGTGTCGATATCAAAGCAATCGATAAAGCAGAAGACCGCGAAAAGTTCAGGCAGTGGATGATACAGATGGGCGTGCCGGTTGCTCCCGCAAAAACAGCCAACTCATTTCTGGAAGGAAAAGAATTTGCACAGGAGATCGGTTTTCCATTGGTGATCCGTCCTTCTTTTACCCTGGGCGGAACCGGTGGTGGTTTTGTACACAGCAAAGATGATCTTGATGAAGCATTGAATAATGGTTTAACAGCTTCGCCGATGCATGAAGTATTGGTGGAAAAAGCCGTGATTGGCTGGAAAGAATTTGAACTGGAATTGTTACGTGATGCAAAAGATAATGTGGTGATCATTTGTACCGTGGAAAATTTTGATCCGATGGGTATTCATACCGGTGACAGTATCACGGTTGCTCCGTCAATGACATTAAGTGATACCGCCATGCAGTTGATGCGCAACACCGCTATCGCGATGATGCGTGACCTCGGAAATTTTGCAGGCGGTTGTAATGTACAGTTCTCACTCAATCCACAAACAGAAGAATTAATTGCGATCGAAATCAATCCGCGTGTGAGCCGCTCTTCGGCACTCGCCAGTAAAGCAACCGGTTACCCGATTGCAAAAATTGCCGCCAAACTTGCTCTGGGCTTTACTTTAGATGAATTGAAAAATCAGATCACGCAATCCACTTCTGCGTATTTTGAACCTGCACTGGATTATGTGATCGTAAAAATTCCCCGTTGGAATTTTGATAAATTCAAAGGTGCCAATGATACACTTGGATTGCAGATGAAAAGTGTTGGCGAAGTAATGGCCATCGGCAGAAGTTTTGCCGAAGCAATACAGAAAGCATGTCAGAGTTTAGAAAACGAAGCGATCGGCCTGGGTTATTATGGCAAGAGCTTAATGCATACCGAAGAGTTGATCGAATACATCAAGATCCCGAAATGGGACCGCATCTTCAGGATCAAAGATGCATTGATGGCTGGTGTAAGTGTAAAAAGGATTTGCGAATGCACATTCATTGATCGCTGGTTTATTTACCAGATCAAGAAAATATGTGATTGTGAAAAAGAGATCGCAAAATATGATCTCGCTTCATTACCTGATGAACTTTTAAGAGAAGCAAAATTCCTTGGCTTCAGCGATGAACAGATCGTGCGCATCATGAAAGAAGAAAATGCTGAGATCATTTATGAGCGCAGAAAAAAAATGGGTCTGACCCGGGTATTTAAAATGGTAGATACCTGCAGCGCAGAGTTTGAAGCAAAGACCCCTTATTTTTATTCTACTTTCGAAAGTAAACCTTCCGTTGGTGAACTCAATTCCAATGAATCAAAAGTTTCTGATAAGAAAAAAATAATTGTCTTGGGCAGCGGTCCCAACAGGATCGGCCAGGGCATTGAGTTTGATTACTGCTGCGTGCATGGTTTACTCGCCATTAAAGAATCCGGTTACGAAGCCATCATGGTGAATTGTAATCCTGAAACCGTATCAACAGATTTTGATATTGCCGATAAATTATATTTTGAACCGGTGTTCTGGGAACATCTCTGGGAAATTGTGGAACATGAAAAACCGGAAGGGGTTATTGTGCAACTGGGTGGGCAAACGGCTTTAAAACTTGCGAAACGTTTGCACGAGAAAGGAATAAAAATTATCGGTACTTCATTCGACAGCATGGACATTGCTGAAGACCGCGGACGTTTCAGTGATATGCTGAAAGAGCTCGGCATTCCTTATCCGAACTACGGAACTGCATTTAATACGGATGAAGCAATTGAAGTTGCGAAGAGAGTAGGGTATCCTGTATTGGTTCGGCCGAGTTATGTATTGGGCGGACAAAGAATGCGGATCGTGCTGAATGATGAAGAATTGGAGAAAGGCGTGTTGAGTTTATTGAAACATCTTCCCAACAATACAATATTGATCGATCATTTTCTGGACCGTTGCCAGGAAGCAGAGATCGACGCCATTTTTGATGGAGAAGATTTTCATGTGATGGGCGTGATGGAACATATTGAACCTGCAGGTATTCATAGTGGTGACAGTAATGCAGTATTACCGCAATTTAATTTAACGCCACTCATTGTGCATACGATGGAAGAATATGCAGAAAAAATTGCGCGGGCACTGAATATAAAGGGACTGATCAATATTCAATTTGCGATAAAAGACGGGAACGTATTTGTGATAGAAGCCAATCCCCGTGCGAGCCGTACCACGCCCTTCATTGCGAAGGCTTATCAGATTCCTTATTTGAATGTTGCTACAAAAATTATGTTGGGCGCTGCCAAATTAAAGGACTTTACTTTTGAGAAAAAACTGAAAGGCTTTGCCATTAAAGAACCTGTATTCTCTTTCAATAAATTTCCGGGTGTAAATAAAGAGCTGGGCCCTGAAATGAAAAGCACCGGCGAAGCAATCCGCTTTATTAAAGACTTACGCGATCCCTATTTCCGGCAGTTGTATAAAGAGCGGAGTATGCATTTGAGTAAGTGATGATTACACTGAAATAAATAAGATTACACGGATTAAGATTCAAATAATTTATCCTTAATCGGTTAGTTAGGACCTGATCTGTGTAATCCATTCCTGAAATTCGTGTAATAAAATTTGCTTTTCGATATGCACCGTTACTTCCTTCTCAACAAGCCACGCAATATGGTCTCGCAGTTTGTGAGCCCGGATAAAGTAGGTTTATTGGGCGAATTGGATTTTGATTTTCCGGAAGGCACACATGCCATCGGCAGGCTGGACGGCGATTCTGAGGGGTTGCTGATATTAACCACGAATAAAAAAGTAACCCGGCTTTTATACAATAACCCCACACCACATCAACGCAGTTATCTGGTAATGCTGCAAAATGTAATAAGTGATGAAAGTTTACAACAATTAAAAGAGGGTGTCAATATCAAAATAGAAGGTGGCAAAAATTATCTTGCAAAGCCTGATGCTGTTGAAAGAATTACAGCGCCGGAAAAATTGTATGCATTCGCAATGGACCATCGTTCTGTTTATCCGCATACCTGGTTGCTCATAACTTTATCAGAAGGAAAATTCCGGCAGGTGCGTAAAATGGTATTGGCCATCCGGCATCGCTGTTTGCGGTTGGTGCGTTTATCCATTGGAAATATTTTGCTGGAAGACCTGCCACCGGGTACAGTGAAAGAATTAAAAGAGGAAGACTTTTTTAAGGCTGCAGGAATCCCGCTCTAATGAACAACCGTTACTTGTTTAATGGCTTAAGTTTTATCATAAAAAACAGGTATTGGAGGATCATCATATACAATAACTTGCTTCCTGGCAAGATAGCCAATTGTGCAATTAGGGGTGTTGTATTGGATAAAAGCGGGAGTTAAAAGAAAACCATTCAGCGTATTAAAACAACAGACAAAAGTAGAAAGCACCTGACATAAATATCAGGTGCTTAGGTGTTTAATCTGTTCTTCATAGATTGCAACGTGTAGTCTATAACAATCATTTGATTAAAATATTTTTATACCTACAGCTACAATATTCAGCTATGTAAAGGTGCGGCTATTTTCAACATAAAAAACCCCTTAAAAAAGGGTTTTTTTACCCCCCTTTTTAAGGGTGTGCCATTTTGGAAAATAGTCAATGAAAAAAATAAACCCCCCGGCAAAATTTTATTTAATGGAGATAAGGTTATTTTTTATGGCATATACTACCAGGCCAACCCTGCTTTTTACTTTGCATTTATCAAAAAGATTATTGCGGTAATCGTCGATGGTGAACCTGCTCAGGTTCATTTGGGCGGCAATGTCCTGGTAAGACATATCGGTACTGGCAAATTCAAGAAAACGGAGTTCTTTCTCAGTAAAATTTTTAAAAGCAGTATCGTCAGGACCGGCTTTTTCATTGAGGGCGAATAATAATTTACCGGTAATGAATTCGGAGTAATAAAAATCTTTAAAATAAACGTCCTTCAATGCTTTTTGTAATTCTTCGGGTTCAGCACTCTTGAGCAGGTAACCTTTTACGCCGAGTTTCAGCATACGGATCACTGTAGTTTCATTATTGAACATCGAAAGAATTACTACTTTGATATAGGGATGATGGGTCTTTAGCCATTGCGCAGTCTGGTATCCATCCATTACCGGCATATTCACATCCAGGATTACGATGTCGGGTATATTGTGTTTGTTGATCTGCTTTACCAGCTCATCACCATTGTCAACATCAAAAAGCACTTTAAAATCTTCGAGATTGTTGATATAGTTGGCAAGACTTTTTCGCAACAGGGCATGATCATCTGCCAGGGCAATATTGATTTTTTTTACAGATGTTTTCATGATTGCTGTTTGGCTTTTGGTAAAACTACCGAAATTTCAGTTCCTTTTTCCGGGTTACTGTTGATATGAAAAGAAGCCCCGATAAGATTGGCCCGGTTAGCCATACTGGTAAGCCCGAGGCCGGCTCCATGCTGTTGTAATTCCTGTACATCGAAACCCCTTCCATCGTCTTTGATATTTAAAACAAAGGCATCGGGTTTAAAAGAAATGCTGGTAGATATCTGAGAAGCACCGGCATGTTTAATAATATTATTCAGGCTTTCCTGGAAGATACGGAACAGGATAATTTCTCCACCGTTTGGAAGTGGGTAACTGTCTCCGTTTATTTCTACAACTGCTTTTAATTTTCCGCTTTTGTTTACGTGTTTTGCTTCATTGAGAATAGCATCTGCGATCCCCATTTTCATAAGCCTGTCTGAATGAAGGCCATGTGAAAGGTTGCGAAGGTCTTCAATTGCGGTATTGATAAGTTCCTTGGTTCCTGTAATGGGTTCAAACAAAGCGCTGCCGGAATCTAATGGCAAAACTGCAATATTAAATTTAGCAAGTGATAAAGTCTGGCCGATATTATCATGAATTTCTTCTGCAATATTTTTAAAAGTAGCTTCCTGAATTTCAAGTTGTGCAGTCAGAATTTCCTGTTGAAACTTAGCACTGGCCAGCTGCATCGTTTTCTGATGCCGCAGATTATTGCGGCGGTACAGGAACAGCATCGCCACAATAAAACTTACCAGCAGCAGCGTAAGTAAAATGCCGATCAGTATGATAAGGACGGTCTCCGAAGTTTTAGTCTGCATAAAAAAGCAATTAATAATAAGGTATTGAGTATGATGTCTAAAAAATGGACCATAAAAAAAATACTTTTTGATACGACCTTTGGTTGATGAATAACAAAATCAAGAAAAAGATATACCGGCATCTCGCCCGCGAAATTGAAAAGCACTCCAGTCACAATCCAGAATGGCGGATAACTTAACAGCTTGACGTCATTGGGATAATTTAATAATTCATAGAAAAAATAAATGCACGCAGCTACTACCATCAGGCAACCTACAGATAATTCATAAGTGTGCATTTCATTTAATGAAAGAAAAAAAACAGAACTTACTGTAAAAGCTGATACAAAAAAAAGGCTAAGGAAAAGGATGACCGACTTTATTTTTTTATTGTCAATAAAAACAAACAATACATATAAATAGAAACAAATTGAAAGCATTCCAATAATATTGTTCACCCATATATTTTGGATTTTAAGCTTATTTAAATATTCTCCATAAATTTCTGCTGCCACCCTTACTATAAGAAAAGGAATAAAAATTCTAATACTTTTAATATTACGCTGAAAAAGCAGAAGTATACTTACCATCGCAGACAGGCTGAAAAATAAAATGGGTAACTCCTTCATAAAAAAAAGCCTCGGGAAGAGGCTTTACAAAAGTAACATTATCGTTGTACTATCCAACAGTTATTCCGCAAGATCCTTTATCAGTAATCCTGATACTTAAACTATCATCATCACCACTGCCGCATGTTGGGGGACAAAGGGTTCCGAAATTATAAGCGATCAATGAAGTTCCTTTGTCGGTCTGTTTGTAAATATTTTTATTTACTACTTTACCGTCTACCTCTTTGGCTTTTGTTGCAAGCATTACCACAGTCTGGCGGCCTGCATATTCAGGCACTTTATCAAAGTCAGCACTGTAAGTTCCGAAATGCATTTTAATGCCATCGCCACCAGCTTCTTTGATCATGGTTAAAAAATCTTCCAGCTCTTCTACTGAATACCAAACGCTCAATGAGTCCGGCTTCCCTAATCTTTCAGATGAATATGCCCATCTTTCTTTTTTATAATTCTGGATCAGATCTTCAACGTGTTGCGTGTTTACTACTTTTCCGGCTTTAGGGGCTAACTTAGTTTGAACGTTCATAAGAATAAATTTTATTGTTATTAAAGTGATTAACAGGGCTAAATTACGCAGCAGAGCTATCTAAAGAAATAATTAAATAATCTAATACCATGAAATACAACTAATTATAAATAATATTTATCTGTAACCTATATTTAATCAATATTTTACCCTGTTTTTGCTGGTAAAAACCACGTAAAAAGGGGTGCTAAAAACCCTTATTAAAGGGTATATAAACTACACATTTAAGGGATTAAAATTCAACATTTACCTGCCCGATTCAATCAATCCGAAAATTGATAAATAATGACGGGTTTAAAAAAGGTCAATGATTTTTTGATATTCCTTATGAAAGCTTCGGATCCCATAAAAGTTTATACCTGGAAAAAAGCACCCTTTATAAGATTACTGGTTCCTTTTATTACAGGTATCATTATCCAATTTTACCTGAAACCTGCGGCTTCTGTAATTATTGCAGGTATTATCTGTTCAGGATTTATGTATTGCGTTTACCAATTGCTGCCACTCGCGGTAAAATATAAATTGCAGCCTGTCGCCGGTATAGTGTTTTTTATACTCATTGCGCTAACCGGTAGCTTATGTACCCGGCAAAAAGATATAAGAAACAATACAGCCTGGTATGGGAATCATTATCATGACAGTGATCTTCTGCTGGTAAAAATTAATGAACCGCCGGTAGAAAAATTAAAATCTTACAAAGCAGAAGGAGATGTTGAATCGGTGATACATGGTGATACTGACATCAATTGTAAAGGAAAAATATTATTGTACCTCGTAAAAGATTCTGTTACAGCACTGCTGAAATATGGAGACAGGATCTTAATAAATAAAAAAATACAACGTATCAGCAACTCCGGTAATCCCGGCGCTTTTAATTATGAACGTTACGCTTCCTTTCAGCAGATCTTTCACAACGTATTTTTAAAATCGCAGGACTTTATATGTTTAAATGAAAAGAAACCGGGTTGGTTCAATCTTTTTATTTTTTCTCTTCAAAAAAATATTTTAGCAGGACTTAAAAAAAATATCCATGGAACTGATGAACTGGGTATTGCCGAAGCATTATTGATCGGCTATAAAGAAGATCTCGACAAAGATCTTGTTCAGGCTTATAGCAACACGGGTGTAGTGCATATCATTGCCATCTCTGGTTTGCACATCGGACTTATTTATATTATGCTGGTATGGGTGTTCGACCGTATTCCTTTTATCAAAAAAGCAAAATTCCTGAAACTGTTGCTGGTACTGCTTTGCCTCTGGCTGTTCACCTTGCTTACCGGAGCCTCGGCTTCTGTTTTGCGCAGCGCCGTCATGTTTACTTTTATTGTATTGGGAAAAAGCAGCGGTAAAAAAACCTCTATCTATAATTCATTGGCGGTTTCAGCATTTTTATTATTGCTGTACGATCCGTTCTTTTTGTGGGATGTTGGTTTTCAGTTAAGTTATTTTGCGGTTGTTGGTATTGTAGCTTTTCAGCAACCGGTATACAATTTCTTTTATATAAAAAATAAATGGATTGATAAGATTTGGAAAATGGCTGCCGTGTCCATTGCCGCACAGATCTTTACATTTCCTGTCTGTATTTATTATTTTCACCAGTTTCCCAATTTTTTTCTTATCACTAATATTATTGCAGTTCCTTTATCCAGTCTTATTTTATTTGCCGAGATTTTCCTGCTGGCCTTTGCCTGGATTCCTTTAATTGCAACCTGGCTTGGAAAGCTTACTTCTCTGCTTTTATGGCTGATGAATAACATCATTCTTACGGTTAATTCAATGCCTTATGCATTGTGTGATCAGTTATCTTTTTCTGCAACGGAAACCTGGTTGTTATACGGTGTTGTTCTTTGCGGATGTTATGGATTGATCTCTGGAAATAAAATCCTCTTCATTTCATTTCTGATATGCCTGCTTTGTATGGAAATAATGCAGGCAAATGATCAATGGATCACAAAAAACCAACAGCAGTTCATCGTTTATAATGTGCCGCAACAGCAGGCAATGGATTTTATTGAAGGAAATAATTTCCATTTTGTTGGCGACAGTACTTTGGAGGAAGACGGCCTCCTGCAGAACTTTCATCTGAAACCGGCAAGGATAGCCTTACGGATCAGGAACAAAACGAATGACCTGCCCGATTTTTTTTCAGCTAATCATTTTTTCTTTTTCGGGAATAAAAAAATACTCCTGGTTGACAGTCCACTCTTATATGAACCATCCACTGTAAAACTAAATGTGGATATGATCATTCTTTCAAGGAATGTAAAAGTGGCTATTGCCCAACTGGCCGCTGTTTTCAACTGTGACCAATATATTCTGGATGCCAGCAATAGTCTGTGGAAAATTGGCAAATGGAAAAAAGAATGTGAAGAACTACATTTGCGCTGCCATGCCGTTTCTGAGCAGGGCGCTTTTATTTCGGATATGGGCCGGTAATTTTATTGGCAAAACGGTTTTTCTGCCGACAGAAATTATTGCCGGGAAACTTACTCAATTATGCAAAAAAAAATCAGTTCAGCACTCATCTCGGTTTTTTATAAAGATGGCCTGGAAAATATTATAAGGCAACTGGATCAATTAGAAATCAAAATTTATTCTACCGGGGGCACACAAAAATTTATTGAAGATCTCGGCGTGCAATGTATACCGGTGGAGTCATTAACCACTTATCCATCTATCTTGGGCGGACGTGTTAAAACACTGCATCCATCTGTATTTGGTGGTATTTTGGGAAGACGTGACAATGAACAGGATTTAAAAGAAATGAAAGAGTTTGCGATCCCTGAAATTGATCTTGTCATTGTTGACCTATATCCTTTTGAAGAAACGGTTGCTGCTACAACAGATGAAAAACTGATCATCGAAAAAATAGATATCGGTGGGCCGTCCATGATCAGAGCCGCAGCAAAAAATCACCGCGATGTTGTTATTGTTGCCGCAAAAAAAGAATATGGTTTACTTGAACAATTGCTGAAAGAACAACAGGGTGCAACCAGCCTCGAACAGCGCAGAAGTTTTGCCATTAAAGCGTTTGATGTTTGCACAGCTTATGATACAGCGATCTCCAATTATTTCAATAAAGCTTCTGTTGCTACACCTTTCAACAACGAAAAAAAAATATTGCGCTATGGCGAGAATCCGCATCAGTCTGCTGCGTTTTATGGCCGGCTGGATGAACTGTTCACGCAACTGCACGGCAAAGAATTATCTTATAATAATCTCGTGGATGTAGATGCTGCACTCCAGCTGATCCGTGAATTCGGTAATAATAGTTTTGCGATTATTAAACATACGAATGTTTGTGGTATTGCGCAGCGTGGCGATATATTCGATAGCTGGACTGCCGCGCTGGATGGCGATCCGGAAAGTGCATTCGGTGGTGTACTGGTTTGCAATGGCGAAATAGATAAGGTAACAGCACATGCTGTTAATGAAATATTTTTTGAAGTACTGATAGCGCCTTCATTCAGTGAAGATGCCCTGCAGTTACTGAAATCAAAAAAGAACAGGATCTTACTTCAACTCAAACAAATTCCTTCGGGCACACAACAAAACAGGTCTTTGCTGAATGGAATTTTACTACAGCAAAATGATGAAGGTAATTTTGCTGAATGGAAAGAAACTGGCGGAAGAGTTACTACCGATGCAGAAAAAGATGATCTTGTTTTTGCAAACCTGGTCTGCAAGCATTTGAAAAGTAATGCCATTGCATTGGTGAAAAATAAACAACTGGTTGGTAAAGGATGCGGTCAGACATCCAGGATCGATGCATTACGTCACGCCATTGATAAAGCAGATCAATTTGAATTTGATCTTACCGGTGCTGTGTTGGCAAGTGATGCCTTTTTCCCTTTTGACGACTGCGTAAGAATTGCACATGCTGCAGGCATCACATCATTTATTCAGCCCGGAGGTTCTATCCGCGACAATGATTCTATCGCTTACTGCAAAGAAAATAATCTTGCGATGGTCATCACCGATCTCCGTCATTTTAAACATTAATCCATGCAGATTGATATCATCAGTGTAGTTCCGGGTTTGCTGGAAAGTCCTTTTGCCCATTCTATTATGAAGCGGGCTGCTGATAAAGGCCTGCTTACTGTGAACTGTATCAATCTCCGTGATTATGCCATTAATGATCGCGGGCAGGTAGATGATTATCAATTTGGTGGCGGCGCAGGAATGGTGCTTATGGCTGAATCCATTGTAAATGCAATTGAAGACCTTCAGAAAAAAACAGTGTATGATGAGATCATTTACCTCACACCCGATGGTGAAAATTTTAATCAGAAAATTGCCAATGGTCTTTCATTGAAAAATAATTTATTGCTGCTTTGCGGCCATTATAAAGGAATTGATCAGCGTGTGCGTGATCATTTTATCAGCATGGAAATTTCCATCGGTGATTATGTATTAAGCGGGGGAGAATTAGCCGCAGCTGTAATGGTAGATGCGATCGGAAGATTATTGCCGGGTGTGTTGAGTGATGAAACCTCCGCACTCTTTGATTCTTACCAGGATAACCTGCTGGCGCCTCCTGTATATACACGCCCCGAAGAATTTCGCGGATGGAAAGTACCTGATGTATTATTGAGTGGCAATCATAAATTGATTGAAGAATGGCGGCATGAACAATCTGTTGCAAGAACGAAGGAACGAAGACCGGATCTTTTGTGAGTGTATTATTATTTGCTGCTCACTGTTGAATGGATAATTGATAATTGAAAATGGTCTGACGGTCTCAGTCTGACCATTTTTAAATTAGCCTGAAAGATTGTCTGTTCTTTTTTACCAAAATAAAATGGTCCAACATTCTCACTGGACCAGTTTGAAATTATTTTTCAATAAAACAGAAATACAAATTTGGCTTAGTAATCTGCTGCGCCGATTGATGCAGAGAATAATGGCTAACTAAATTTAAACACGTAAACAGTATAGGCTGTCCTGATATAAATCTGCTCAGGGTTCAAAAATTATCAACTATGATCATCCCTTATCAATTTCTGCAGGCTTACTTTGCCACAAAAATGCTTTCATCAACTGGCTTATTCAGTTCAATGGAAGTATAATTGATTGAACCCTGCGGATTGGTTTGGGTATATGCAAAAGTGTATCCATCCGCATTCTTTTTAAAATTAGAATAAGTTGTTTCTATATCCATGTCCTTGCCGTTCATATTCGCTGTTGAAACTGACTTCACGCGGTAATAAGTTTTACTGTCAATAAAAACAGTAGACACAGCTCCTGCTTTATTAGTAATTTTTATTTTAAAAGCTTCTGAACCATTGATCGATTCTTTGCCAAGTAATTCCAGTTTATAACCTTTTTCTTTATAGTTTAAAAACGGAGATTCCAGATCTAAAATATTTTGTCCGGCTTTTACCTGACTTTCAGGTGCTTCTTCAAAACTTGTCTGCCCCTGAAATGGTAAAAAATTCCACCCTTTTGTTGGTGTCACAATGCGGTATCCGGTTTCCTGCCCAGGAACATTGATGTCAGTTCTTGCGCCTTTTTTATTCAGCACTGTAACTGTGATCCCAATTTCAAAACCATTGACTTCCATACTTCCCTCCATTTTTATTGAATTCAATGCCATCAGTTTTTCTTTGCCGCCAATAGCTGCAACAAATTTATCAGCAATTTCATCTACAGTCTGTGCCGCTATGAATTGAAAACTCATCAATGCCAACAATACAGGTAAAATATATTTTAGTTTTTTCATCACTTCTATTTTTGTTTTAATAATTAAGGTTTGTATAATTTAGGATCTACTGCTTTATTCAGCTCCATTTTATCAAATGTTGTGCTTCCGCCAAAGCCACCAGTAACATCAATGGTGTGAGCGAATTTTATTCCATCCACATCTTTGTAATCTTTATACGTTGTTTTTACTTCAACCTCTGCGCCACCTCGCCCGCCCTGGCTTTTTTGTGATGACTGTACCAAAAGATTGCTGGCCACATCTATCCAGTAAATGATTTCAGTACCTGCTTTTGTAGTAAGTTTTATTTTAAAACAATCGGCATCATTTATTTTTTCTTTACCCTGCAATTCTGCTTTATTGCCTTTTGCAGCATAATCTACAAGCGGTCCCGCAATATCCAGTTCGGATTGCAGCGCAGGTAATGATGCGTCAGGCATTTTGGTAGGGTCCGGGCTGCGCATAGGTATCAGCGACCAACCTCCTTTATCTGTTAAAAGAAAATAACCCGTACCGCTACCCATATCAAATTCTGTACGGCTTAATTTATTTTGTTCTTTGGTGATCCTTACTGTTATCTCATTGCCCATCATCTGGCGACTGCCTTCCATATAAATACTCTTTACAGCGTTGAGTTTGTCTTTACCACCACGGGCATTCTCATATTTGGTAATGACTTCATCAACTGTTTGGGCCTGTGCAAACTGAGAAATTACCAGCATCAATACAAACAACCCGAGTAACAAAAAATTTTTCATCTTTTATATTTTTTAGTAGATAAAGATAAAAAAAAAATCTCCTGCAAATATCATTTCTTTTAAACATTTATCCTGTAACTTGATCCCCGGCTTTATTACTGATAACAATTAATTAATCATGAGCTCGTTTTCAATAAAAGGAAATATTACAGATATTTTTAACAAAGAAATTTTTTACGGAGAAGTGCTGGTAGATGCCGGAAAGATCAAGGCGGTTACAAAATTATCTGCCGCCCCAGCACCGGATGCCTCTTTCATATTACCTGGATTTACTGATGCGCATATTCATATTGAAAGCAGCATGCTCGTGCCTTCTGAATTTGCAAAACTTGCAGTGGTGCATGGCACTGTGAGTACAATCAGCGATCCACACGAGATAGCCAATGTATGCGGCATTGCCGGTGTTGAATTCATGATTGAAAATGGAAGAACTGTCCCTTTTAAATTCAACTTTGGCGCACCCAGTTGTGTACCCGCCACTATTTTTGAAACTGCCGGCGCAGCCCTGAATGCGGAAGAAGTAGATGCTTTGTTACAGCGTGATGAAATTAAATACCTGAGTGAGATGATGAATTTTCCGGGTGTGTTATTTGCCGATGATGAAGTGATGCACAAGATCGCTGCTGCAAAAAAATATAATAAACCGGTGGATGGACATGCACCAGGTTTAAGAGGCGATGATGCAAAAAAATATATCGCCGCAGGCATCAGTACCGATCATGAATGTTTTACTGCAGATGAAGCACTGGATAAATTAAAGTATGGTATGAAGATCCTGATCAGGGAAGGAAGTGCCGCTAAAAATTTTGAAGCGCTGATTGATCTCATGCACGAACATTCCGAAAATATGATGCTGTGTAGTGATGACAAACATCCTGACAGCCTGGTGTTGGGACATATCAACCAGCTTTGTGCAAGAGCCGTTGCAAAAGGAGTGGATATTTTTAAAGTGTTACAGGCTGCCTGTATAAACCCTGTCCTGCACTACAATACAGGCGTTGGATTATTGCGCGTTGGAGATGCTGCTGATTTTATCCTGGTGGATGGTCTGAAAAATTTTAATGTCAGCCAGACTTACATTGATGGAGTACTGGTGGCGGCCAATGGAAAATCGTCCATTACAACAAAGGTCTCAGCCATGCCCAATAATTTTGATTGCGCTGAAAAATCAGTAAACGATTTTGCAATAGCTTATAAGAATGAAAAAGAAATTCAGGTGATCGAAGCGCTCGATGGACAGCTCATTACCAATAATCTTTCACTGAAACCCAAAGTAGATGATAATAAAATTGTGAGTAATACGGAAGAAGATATTTTAAAAATGGTTGTGGTCAACCGTTATCGCAATGCGCCTGTTGCAACTGCTTTTGTAAAAAACTTTGGATTCAAGCACGGTGCAATTGCATCCTCGGTGGCACATGACAGTCATAATATTATTGCTGTAGGTGTGGATGATGAAAGTATCTGTCGTGCGGTAAATCTTGTTATTCAGAAAAGAGGTGGAGTCAGTTGTGTCGGGAAAGAAGCACTGGTACTGGGCTTGCCGGTTGCGGGATTAATGAGCAATGAAGATGGTTACGAAGTGGCAGCTAAATACACTGCGATTGATAAAGCAGCAAAAGAACTGGGTTCATCTTTATCCGCACCTTTCATGACACTTTCTTTTATGGCATTGCTGGTGATCCCGCATTTAAAGCTCAGTGATCTTGGCTTATTTGATGGCGATCAGTTTAAACTACTGATTTAAAGAATGATTTATAAACCAACTGAAAGATAATTTCTATAAAAGTGAAATGAATAACTATATAACAGAATTACAAATTGAAGGAATTACCAATTATCAATTTTTAAAGCGATACTATTAAAATACCAAATCTTTAAATTCCTTTTTAATTTAAAATTATGATTGTTCTTTTTTGCTTCGCCAAAAAAGAACCAAAAAAGGCGACCGAAAACGATATACAGCCCGTTTTCGGGAGGAGCTATGATTAAGCATTTTTACTACTGTGGTGAACAACTTCAGTACTTCCTTCGACAATACGAATAAAGAAAAGCTTTAATTTTTTCAAATCTAATTCTTTGCAATGAAGTGAACTGCTACCAGTGTTTGCGGAGACGCCTCTTTCGGATCGGTCCCGACACAGTCGGGATTGTTTCATTGGCGAAGCCTTTGAAGCAAAGGTGCGAAAGCAGTCCCGCTGTTAGCGGGACGGCCTAAGCGGCCGTGGAGCAATCACGCGATAGCAAGTAAAATAAATTTGACTATCAGAATTTTCTACCATAAAGTCAATGAACAACGCTGTATTATTAGTTTACTTTTCAATATAATAATCATAAGCCCGCTTTCCATAATACAAGTAACCCTTCGACTCATAACGGGTGCCACATAAAATTGAATGAATAAAACCATTCAGTTCTACCTGTTGCGTATGAAATATTTTCCGGTCAGGATTTTTTTTGAAAAAGAAATGGATCTGTTTATTTACAGAAGTGTAAAAGATCAGGCTGTCGTTTTCTGCGCCGGTAAAAGAAAAATCGTTTTCAAGATTGGTTAGCATGAGATGACTCCGGTACCAGGTTCCACCTGTTGCAGATACAATTGGTTTGCCATCATACAATGCAACACTGTCGTTATAGGCAAATACATTCAGCTGGTTTTTTTTACTTTTACGGACCCACTTTACAAATTTTTCATTGTAAGAAGAATCATATCCATAATCGCTGTCAAGAAAACTGATGCGTTCTATTTTATCAGGTATCTCATCCACAGTTTTCAGATAACCCAGTACAAAACTGCCGCCACCACTATGACCGTTCAATGCGATAGTTGTTTTGCCCGATGCAAAAAGCGAAACAACTGTATCAATAATATGATTGATCAGCACTGGATAGTCTGTATGTTTTTGTTTCCACAATGGCCAGGCATTAAAACGATTGCCGGCATATACCACTACAACATTTTTATGGTTTATTTTTTTTCTGAGAAAACCAGTCTGTGCTTTTATATGCTGAATATCATAATGCCAGTCATCTCCCGGCTTCATCTTTTTGCCCATCGTCTGCGGAATGCTATTGCCATTGGGTAATGCAAAAAAGATCAACAATGTTTTTCTGGAAGCTTTGAAATTGTCCGGCCTGTCAATACAGATCTGTACGTCGGTGCCGATGCTGAACGAATCAATTTTATGTTGTTGTGAAAAGGCGCAGGATAAAAAAAAGTAACTGAGTAAAAAAAGAAATGGACTTTTCATTTTCATGATTCCAGGCGTTTGGCTTCTTCCAGTTTTTTTTGTATCTGCCCGGTAAGTATATGCCAGAACATTACAAAGTCGGAGCCCAGGCTGTATAAAGGATAAGTGAAAGTAGCAGGTTTATTTTTCTCAAAAAAGAAATGACCAAACCACGCAAAGCCATAACCGCATATTGGAACGAGGATCAGCATCCACCACTTTTGCAATACAATTGAAGCAATCACCAGGATAATTAATATGGCTGTGCCTGTAAAGTGCAGCATCCTGTTTTTTTTATCCCCGTGTTCGGTAAGATAATATGGATAGAAACTCCAGAAACTTTTATATTTTTTCTCAGTGGCCATCAGTATCTTTTTACAGAAAGTTAGCAATTTTAAAATTGTTACGCCATTTTTTTTACTTCGATATTCCGGAGATCGTTTAATTTATACAGCACATCCTGCAGCCTGCTCTTTGGAATACCAGTTTGTATAATGCAGAATAATTGCGCCTCCTGGCTCATAATAGTACAACTGTATTGTTTTAAAATCATCATGACCTCATTCATCTGTGTATAATCAAACTGTAAAGTGTAATTAACCTCGACCTGTTTCTGGATGACTGGAGTTGTTTGTAACGCAAGAGCAGCACTGGTTTTATAAGCATTGATCAAACCCGGCACGCCCAACAAAGTGCCACCCCAGTAACGTACAACAATAATGCAAACGTTCGTAAGCTCTTTGCTGTCTAGCTGGCCAAGAATAGGTTTGCCCGCAGTACCGGAAGGTTCGCCATCATCACCTGCCCGGAAATTATTGCCATCAGTTCCGATGCGGTAAGCAAAACAATGATGGACTGCCTTGGGGTGTTCTTTCTTCAGTTGCTGCAGTTTTTTTTTAAAATCATCAACTGTTGCTATTGGAAAGGCATACGCAATGAACTTACTGCCGCGGTCTTTAAATTCTTCCGTTGAAGACTCGCCAATCGTATTGTAAACTTCTTTTTCGTTCATTATTTTTTTTATAACACAGATTAAAAACGAATTAAACTGATTGATTGGATTTGCAGTTCATTCAAAATATTCACTTTATATACGAACCATTTTTTTTATAAAAAGAAATTTGATCAGAAAATGTTTTTTGTTCATGTATTAAAAAAGCATTCTTTAATTCCGGCGCCTTAGTTCCATTTTTAATTCTTAAGACTTCATTTTTAATGATGATTGATTCATCCCATATCCCAGCATCGATAAAACTTTGCAGGAGCCTGGAACCTCCTTCGATCAAAACGCTTTGCAGGCCTGCTTTATATAATGCATTACAGATTTCCTGCACCAGGTCATCTTCTTTGATCTTTGTGTAAATAACGGCAGCATTTTTTTCTTCTTTGATTTTATTTAATACAATCGTATTGTTTCCGTCAGAAAAAATATGAAGCGATGCAGGCAGCCGCAGTTTCATATCAACAACAATTCTTACCGGATTATTTCCTTTCCATAATCTTGTTGTAAGAAAAGGGTCATCAACCAAAGCCGTATTGGTCCCGATCATGATAGCAGCTTCTTCGCTTCTCCATTTATGAACAAGCCGGTCGGAAAATTCATTGCTTATTTTTATACTGCTGTTCTTGCAGCTGATAAAACCGTCATTGCTTTGCGCCCATTTTAAAATAAAATAAGGCCGTTGTTCAGTATGAAAAATAAAAAATCTTTTATTCAGATCCCTGCATTCATCACGAAGAATATTTTCAATCACTTCAATTCCTGCGGCTTTCAGTTTAGCAATGCCTTTTCCATGGACTGCTACAAAAGGATCTTCACAACCGATGACTACTTTTTTTATTTGTTGGGCAATGATGAGATCAGCGCAGGGCGGCGTTTTTCCAAAATGCGCACAGGGTTCCAGGCTGACGTATAAAGTGCTTTCGGGAATAAGTTCCTGATCAGATTGTGTTACACTTTTGATGCAGTTTACTTCTGCATGAGCGAGACCATATTGCTCATGATATCCTTCACCAATGATCCTGTCATGATAAACAAGTACAGCACCCACCATTGGATTGGGTGCAACATTTCCAGCGCCCAACTTTGCGAGCTGCACGCATCTGATCATATAATCTTCATGTGTATACACGGGTTGCAAAAGTACGATGGTAAAATTTTAAAGGACTTATTAAGTTGTAAGTTTGCGGATGAATCTGCGCGAGCTATATCTGTATTTTTTAAAAGAATTATCAACGCTGTATGAACTGAATGAGGCTGCTGTTATTTCTGATCGGGTATTTGAATCGGTTGCAGCAATTACAAAACCCGTGATGATCGCCGATCCTGCGAAGCAATTAAATGAATCTATCACTGATTTACTGAAAAAGAAACTGCAAGAACTTTTACAACACAGGCCGGTGCAATATGTACTGGGTGAAGCCTGGTTTTATAAACTGAAATTTAAAGTAGATGAAAACGTATTAATTCCAAGACCGGAAACAGAAGAACTTGTAGATATCGTGATCAATGAACTCAGGTCTGCAAAAGAATTCTCTTCAAAATCATTGCTGGACATTGGTACGGGGAGTGGCTGCATCCCGGTAACGATAAAAAAAAATCTGCCGGAAGTAAATATTACTGCGATCGATATAAGCGCAGCTGCTTTATCAATAGCAATGGAAAATGCGCAACTCCATCATGCGATTATTTCATTTAAAGAAATAGATTTTTTAAACAAAGATCAACGGAATCAACTGGGCGAATTCGATATCATCGTTAGCAATCCTCCTTATATTCCTGTGAACGAAATCGAAAAAATGGATAGGCATGTAACAGATTATGAACCGCACACCGCTTTATTTGTTCCGGAAAATTCTCCCCTGTTGTTTTATAAAAACATAGCGGCGTTCGGGCAGCTTCATTTAAAAAAGGGCGGAAAGATATTTATGGAAACGCATGAAGCGTATGCAAAAAAAGTTGCGGATCACTTCGCAACTTTTTATAAAAATGTAAATATTGTAAAAGATATTTCTGGCAAAGAAAGGATGGTCATTGCTTCTTAATGCGAATCCACACTCAAAGAAGTAGAAGAAGCGCCTGCTCTTTTGGCATCCCGCATGATCATTACCAGCCTGTTGATGGAAACAGAACTGTCGGCATTGATCACCACCGATTGCTTGTTGCTGCTGTCTTTCCGGTCAATCCTTTTACTCAGTTCTGATTCCAGAGAATCAAAAATAACGGGTTGCTGATTAATATAAGCTCTTCCATCTTTTCTTAAACTTACCACAATACTCTGCTTGGATTTGGTATCCGTTTTTGATTTTGGGTTTGTCAGCTTTATGATGTTGGGATTGGCCAGTGTAGACATGATCAGAAAGAAGAACATCAGGATAAATAATATATCATTCAATGGACCGGTGTCCACTTCACTATGTTCTTCTTCAAATTTTTTTCTTAAGCTCATACAAAAAATTAACGGGTGGGTTCCTGTAAGATATCAATGAATTCGGCGCTGGCAGCTTCCATTTTATTTTCAATCTTTTTGATCTTGGTCTGCAATACGCTGTAACCAAGATAAGTAACAATACCAATGATAAGACCGGTTGCAGAGGTGATCATCTTTACATAAATACCACCTGCCATTACATTCGGACTGAAACCTTCCGTGCTTTTATTGATACTGTCAAACAAACTCAGCATACCAACGATGGTTCCCAGAAAACCAAACAGGGGGGCAATGCGGACAATAATATTAAGAATGTTAAGATTTTTTTCCATCTTGTACATTTCAAGTACACCTACATTTTCCATACTTTTTTCTATCGCGTCAATCGGTTTACCGATACGCTGCAATCCTTTATCGATCATTCTTGCTACGGGATTCGAAGTGTTTTTTGCAAGGCTTCTTGCAGCTGTAACATTGCCGGTTACAACATGATCTCTGATAATATTCATGAAATTATCATCGATCTTTCCAAATTTCTGTAAGAGGATAAATCTTTCAAAAAAGAAAAAAATACCGATCACAAACAACAGTGCCAATGGTACCATCAACCATCCACCCTGTACCAATGTACTGCCTACTGATTTAAAACCTTCAACCTTTTCAACAACTTTGGTTGTATCAACCTGGAGAAAATAAAATAGATCCATGTTATGCTGATTATAATTTTATAAGCCCGAAATTTTTTGCAAACATACCAAATTATCGTGCCAATAAGAAGATATGAATTAAAGATAAACGGTTCGATTGCAATTTTACCACCCAAAGAAATGTTAAGAAAGTTTTACGTTATAGGTTATACGTTTTACGTTTGAGTAAAATGGACATTGTCTTTTTACTTTCATCGCAAAGGTTACAATTTTTAGAATTATAATTCTTACCAACAACCGGCATCTAACAGCAAACACCTGTCAACTAAAAAAAGAGCCCTCAAATTGAGAGCTCTAAACTTATAACGTAAAACTTATTACTTATAACCTGTTATTTCTTTTCCATCTGCTGCATGGCCATGATCTGGCGCATTGTTTTTTCCATTCCTTCACTACTGCCATCTAAAAAGATCACATTGCCTTTTCCATACTCTGCAAAATTTTTGATCGCTTCCGTCCACATGCTGAACAGAATAACATTCGTATCGAGGTTGGCCTGTTTCATTTGTTCAGCAGCCTGGCTCATACCCTTGGCCACTTCTTCACGGAAAAGCGCAACACCCTGTCCGCGTAATTGTGCCGCCTGTCTTTCCGCTTCAGCAGCGATTTTGATGGCATTACCTTCAGCTTCGGCTGCTTTTGTTTTAGTGATCAGCAAAGCCTGACCTTCATTTTCAGCAGCGGCTTTCAGGTTATTACTGGCCACTACTTTACTCATACTCGTAATAATCGCTTCATCAAAAGTAATATCATTGATCTGCAGATCCTGCAGATGATAGCCCCAGCTTTCCAGAGTAATATCAACCTGTTCTTTTACATTCTCTACAATATCGCGCCGCACATTCAATACTTCGGCCTGTTTTTTTGTAGAAACAAAAGCACGGATACTTCCTTCAACAGTGCGTATCAATGCCTGCATCAGGTCTTTGTCGCTGATAAATTTGAAAGCAACATTTTTAATGGTCTCTTCATCTACATTGATTACAGAATACAACAACATTGATTTAAAATACACATTGGCCTGATCAACGGTAACAGCCTGGAATTCCAATTCCACCGAACGATTCTGAATACTTACTTTTTTATAGATCTGTTCGAAGAAGGGCAGTTTGAAATTCAGGCCCGGCCGCATAATGCGCTTGTATTTTCCAAACATCGTAACCACACCGATGAGGCCCTGGTTAATGGTTACAAAGCACCCGAGTATAGCGATTACTCCAAGCGCGATCAACCCATAAGTTAAATACTGAGATTGCATAAGAAATTAATTTTGGTTTGAAGGTAGTGTTTTTTGGTTGATACTTTTTAATTGTTAGTGTAAGGTTTGTTTAAGAGGTTTAAAGCCTTCAAAAGGTTCAAAGTTCCTGGACCGCTAAATGAAAGTGAAAGACTTAGAATAGGTAACAGAACCTTATATTCTTATGCCGGGAATACTAAAATCCACAACGGAATTAAAAAATTTTAAACGGCTTAAACTTTTTGAACGTCTTGAACTTTAAAGTATTCAACTTTTTTCCTCCCAAACCATACACAGATGCACGATCGTCTCTGCAGCCTTCGCCATATCTTTTGTACCGATCCATTCCAGTTTGCTGTGAATATTCTGCATGCCTGTAAAAATATTCGGGGAGGGAAGTCCCATAAAACTAAGCCTGCTGCCATCAGTGCCCCCGCGGATACTTTCTTTTTTTACAGCAAGGCCGGTCCTTTTGATCGCTTCGGCTGCATAAGCAGCTACTTCGGGATGTTGATCCAGTATTTCTTTCATGTTGCGATACTGTTCCTGTACAGCATAATGCATAGTCGCTCCGGGATATTTTGCAACTACTGCCTCCGCAATCTGTTCAAGCCGGAGATGATGTTGCTGCAGCTGGTCTGTTGTAAAATCTCTTACAATAAACTGTACGGTCGCCTTTTCTGCAATGCCGTTTACAGCAACCGGGTGAACAAATCCTGATCTGCCTTCGGTCGTTTCAGGACTGAACTCATCTTTTGGCAATGCATCCAGAACAGCACCCGCAATTTTAATTGCGTTCACCAGTTTATCTTTTGCGTAACCGGGATGTGCGATCACGCCATGAATGGTAATGGTTGCTCCATCTGCACTGAAGGTTTCATCTTCAAGACTTCCTGCTTCTCCGCCATCCATTGTATAACCAAATGCAGCCCCTAATTTTTTCAGATCAACTTTTGCAGTGCCTTTACCAACTTCTTCATCGGGTGTAAATAAAATTTTTATGTCGCCATGTTTTACAGAAGGATTTTGTAAAAGGTATAAGACCGCTTCCATAATAACGGTAACGCCGGCTTTGTCGTCTCCACCCAATAATGTGTTACCGCTTGCAGTGATGATGCTGTTGTTAAGCTGTTCTTTTAAATAAGGAGCGTCACTCATTTTGAGTACCTGGGTTTCATCATCAGGCAATACAATATCTTTTCCATCGTAATTGCGGTGATGAATCGGTTTTACATTGGTGCCACTGCAATCCGGTGCTGTATCTACATGTGCGCAAAAGCAAATGACCGGGATGTTTTTTTTATCACTGTTGGAAGGAATGGTTGCATATACATATCCGTACTCATCTGTTTCTGCATCAACCAATCCCATTTCACGCAATTCTGAAAATAATAAACGGCTCAGGTCTTTTTGCTTTTCAGTAGTTGGATATGAAGTGCCGAGAGGATCGCTCTGGGTATCGATCTGTACATAACGCATGAGACGTTCGGCAGTATTTTCCTGATTTACTTCTATCATAATTTTTTAGTTTGTAATGGAGTTGTAAGTTATAAGTTTTAAGTTATAAGTAAAAAGCAGTTCAAGTTTTTGAACTGCTTTTTATTTTGTGAAGCAAAAGAGCATAAAATTATCATACCCTGACTTAAAACCTATAACTTAAAACTTACAACTTTTCTTAAGCTATTTCTACCAGCTCAATATCAAACACCAATTCCTGTCCTGCCAGAAAATGATTCGCATCCAATAAGATCACATCATCTTTTACTTCAATCACTACAACCGGAACAGGCTGTCCCTGCTGGTTACTTAAAGTCAGCTGCATGCCAGGTTCAAGTTTCATATCTTCCGGAACATTTGCTTTTGGAAATTCAATCACTGCCTCCGGATCTTTTTCTCCATAGGCTTCTGCAGCGGGTATGTTGATGGTTTTTTTATCACCGATATTCATACCCGGGATCGCTGCATCAAATCCCTTGATCATCTGTCCCGCACCCACTGTAAATTCCAAAGGTTCTCTTCCTTCAGAAGAATCAAATTTTTCGCCATTTACCAATTTACCGGTATAGTGAACTTTAACTGAGTCACCATTTTTTGCTTGTGCCATGTTTTTTGTTTTTGCTCCGGGTTCCTGCACAGAACCATGAAGATTATTAATTATTGTTCGCAGATAAAAATGCAAAGTAAATGATAAAAGGGCAACCAAATCAAAAAGTTTTCGGCAACTTTACCACATGAAATATTTTCTTATACTGTTGTTTGCATCCATGCTCACAGCCAGTTGCAGCGTATCTTCACAATCTCCGGCTAAACAATCTATCAATAACAAAATTATCCCCGGGGCCGACCGGATGGAAGTATATCTGCCGATGCTGAAAGGAAAAAGAGTGGCAGTATTTGCCAACCAGACCAGCATGGTAAAAAAAACACACCTGGTAGATACGCTGATCAAAAGTGGTATCGAAGTAGTAAAAATATTCGGTCCCGAACATGGTTTTCGGGGTGATGCGGATGCGGGTGAACATGTTTCTGATGATGTTGATAAAAAGACTGGCATTCATGTGATCAGTATTTATGGTGACCACAAAAAACCAACTGCCGAAGATTTTAAAAATGTAGATATTGTTGTGTTTGATATCCAGGATGTGGGCGTTCGTTTTTATACGTACATCAGTTCGCTTGAATATTTAATTGAAGCTTGTCTGGAAAATCACAAGCCTTTAATGGTGCTTGATCGTCCCAATCCAAATGGATTTTATGTAGATGGCCCGGTGCTTGACATGAAATTTAAAAGCTTCATCGGCATGCGGCCTGTGCCAATTGTATACGGCCTTACCATTGGTGAATATGGAATGATGTTGCTTGGCGAAAAATGGCTGTCACCCGAAGCCAATAAGATCAATGCGTATAATATTACAACCAATCCTACCAATGATACGCCCTTTCATTTTTTAGTGATCAAGTGTAAGCAGTATGATCACAACAGTAAATATATTTTACCGGTGATGCCTTCTCCCAATCTTAAAGATATGGGTGCGGTTTATTGGTATCCTTCTACCTGTTTTTTTGAAGGAACTGTTTTCAGCGAAGGACGAGGCACCAATAAGCCTTTTGAATATTTCGGACATCCGGCGATGCCGAAAAATTTATTTTCATTCACACCCAAACCCAATGCGGGCGCTAAAAGCAGCAAGAACTTTTACCAGGTCTGTTATGGCTGGGATGTATCTGGAACCAATGAAACGATACTCAAAAAAATAGATAACAGTATTCAGTTGAAATATTTTATTGAAGCCTATAAATTATTTCCCGGCAAGGATAGTTTTTTTCTGAAAACAAATTTCATAAATAAACTTGCAGGCAATGATGCTTTTGCGCAGCAGATCAAAGCCGGAAAAACAGAAGCAGAAATTAAAGCCAGCTGGGAACCTGCTTTGAGTGATTTCAAAAAAATGAGAAAAAAATATCTGCTTTATAAAGACTTTTAAAACGTTCATTTAACTTTTACGCGGTATAACTGCGGTTTTTCTTTTAAATACAGCAACTATTCTATAGTAGTTTATTACTATTGCTCCTACAGCTCCGCTTTAATAATTTCAGCAAAATGTTTGTATGAAAAAGCAACTGCTGTTTGGCCTGTTCTTATTCAATTTTCTAAAGATAATTGCCCAGCCACCCAATGACCTTATCTGTAATGCGATTGCTCTTCCGGTTACCGAAGGCGCAGATCCCTGCCCGGCAAACCTTCAGTATGTTCTTACCGGCGCTACCTATTCAACACTTACTACTGGTAACCTTTGTGTACCGGTTGCCAACAATAGCAATCCTGATATATGGTTTAAGTTTACAACTTCAATTGCCGGCAGCATTTCAGTTTTTTTTAAAACAGATCAGTGGTCCAATGCGGATCTTTCTTATATCCAGATCATTTCAGAAACATCCTGCAATAATCTTTACGGTGTGTTAGATTGCTGGCCGATCACAGAAAGTCTCAGCCACGGAATAATACCAAGAGCGGTCAACTATGTCAATGCAAATCAGGAATATTTTCTGCGGTTAATAAAAGGTGGAAGCTCAAACAATATCAGCATCTGTATTACCAGCGGGCTTCCTGTTACGGGATCACGTGTGGGAATTAATAACAGTCAACCGGGTTTTAGTTTTGATGTGGCCGGTCCGACAAAACTCAGGAACAATGTAGGTATCGGAACAGATCCTTCGGCCATAAAACTAGATGTAGCCGGCGATGGCAGGTTTATCAGTAATCTTAGTGTTGGAGGATTAAACAACGACGCTTACTATGACACAAAAATCTCAAATAATTCCATCAACTTTTATGGAAACCAAACAGGCCCGAAACTCGCTATGGACTGGCGTTACAATGATATCACTTCTGGCATTGGGTATTATGCCAATCCCGCTGTGCAGGGCAGCAATATGATTTTTTATTCATCCTTCAACGAGGATAATTTTATTTTTGGTAGAGGCGATCCTTTTTATGGCGGCAGTTATTATTTTACAGAATGGATGCGGTTGCAGAATAATGGTAATCTTGGCATCGGCACAGCAGCTCCGGATGCAAAACTTCATGTGGCAGGCTCAATAAAAATGGTGGATGGCAACCAGGCTGCAGGAAAAGTATTGACTTCAGATGCGAATGGCCTCGCCAGCTGGCAACCTGATGGAACCGGCTACTGGTCTCTGTCCGGCAATAATATCGGTAATACAAATACTGCCAATGTCGGAATCGGAACAAATGCTCCGGTCAACAAACTAACGGTAAGCGGCAATGCCGATATCACTGGAAATCTCGGATTGGGAATTACTCTTCCAGCAGCAAAACTTGATGTGCAGGGAACAGCCTATTTCCGCGGCTCATTAAATATCAGTCACTTTAATTTAGGTGTACCGGAGGATACTTATATCCGTGGAGGAAAATCCGGTTCAAAAATATTTATCAACGATATCAGCGGAGCCGGACCGGTATATTTCGGGGCCAATATCGGTATTGGAAACGGCAGTCCATTGAGACCACTTTCTTTTCCGGCATCTTTGGGAGAAAAACATATTATTGTATCCCGGAAATACGGGTGAAGTTGGTATTGGTGTTTATGGAAATGAATTGCGTCTGCACGCAGATAATCCGGGTGCGAAAGTTTCTTTTGGTACGCAAACAAATGCCGGCGTGTTCACTGAAGTTGGAAAGTTTGAACAGAATGGCGTTTATGCACTGAGTGTTTTCGGAAGCATCTGGGCAAACGGAACAACCTATGCATCTGATGAAAGATTCAAACAGCATATTACTGCAATTGAATCGCCGCTGAAAAAATTACTGCAGATCAATGGCGTGGAATATGAAATGAATACAACAGCCTTTTCAAAAAATAATTTTATGCAGGGCCGTCAGATCGGTCTGCTGGCGCAGAATGTAGAGCTGGTAATTCCTGAAGCAGTCTCTCAAAACAGTGATGGATACAAAGGTGTGGATTATGCCCGGTTAGTTCCTTTACTTATTGAAGCGATCCGTGAATTAAAAAAGCAGAACGATCTGCAACTGCACAGAATTGAATTGCTGGAAGCGAAATGATCCATCTATGCAAGGTGCTGGGATTTTATAATAACTTTGCAGCAATGGAAAAATTTCAGTCATTGCGCATTGTTTTTATGGGAACGCCCGAGTTTGCAGTCGCTTCTCTGGAAGGATTGGTAAAAGCAGGTTGTAATATCGTGGGCGTCGTTACAGCACCGGATAAACCTGCAGGTCGCGGAATGGAACTGCAGCAGAGTGCCGTAAAAAAATATGCAGTAAAAAATAATTTGAATATTCTTCAACCGGAAAAATTAAAGCAGCCTGAATTTATTGAAGCATTGCGTTTGCTGCAGGCTGATCTGCAGGTGGTAGTGGCATTCCGGATGTTGCCGGAAATTGTGTGGAATATGCCGTCAATGGGCACTATCAATCTTCATGGATCTTTATTACCGCAATACCGCGGTGCAGCGCCTATTAACTGGGCTGTTATCAATGGAGAAAAAGAAACGGGCGTAACAACATTCAAACTCAAACATGAAATTGATACCGGTGATATTTTACTACAGGAATCTTTCAGGATACACGAAGATGAAACCGCGGGCGAGGTACATGATGCCATGAAAGAGATCGGCGCGAAACTTTTAGTGAAAACAATAAAGGAACTTGCCGAAGGTTCGTTGAAAGAAACATCACAGCAAACAGTACGCAGTACACAACATAAGCCATTACAACACGCACCAAAGATATTTACCGACAGCTGTAAAATAGACTGGAATAACACGGTAACTGAAATTTATAATCTTATCCGCGGACTTTCGCCATCACCTGCTGCATTTACTTTTCTGAATGAAAAAAAACTGAAGATATACAAGGCAGCCGGCATACAGCATCTTACCCCCCCCGATCATACCAAACTTCCGGGAAGGATAGAAACAGATCATAAGACCTACCTGCGCTTTGCAGCAGCAGATGGATTCATTTCTATTCTTGAGTTGCAACTGGAAAACAAAAAGAAAATGCTGATCGAAGATTTTTTGCGGGGTTACAGGGTTTAGACTCGCCCCAATCCCTCTGCAGAAGCCTCTCTCCCTTTCCTGAACCTCACCCTCAATCCCTCTCCTAAAGGAGAGGGAAGCCTGACCTGAGACAAATGATGAGCAGGGAAATTTTATAGAGGAGCACAATCCGTGTAATCAACGGAGCTAAAATTATTTAATACCCAGCTTTGTCAGCAATGCAGTGCTGATAGCAGCTTTTGGTACAACAAGACTCACCGTATTGATTGAAAAATAAGCTTCTGAAACATTGATATAACCTTTGTCCGGACCGATGACGCCCCAACTATTCTTTACAATAAAAAATGTTTTGCCGCTTTTTGATTTTTCAATGCCCGTGATGTGCATCAGGTGATCATCCTGCGTGGTCAGATCTTCATATAATTGCTGGCGCTTTGCTATATCCCATTTCATTTCGGGCAAATCTGCTGTAATGGCATCAGATTCGTATTTTTCTTTTTCATCCAGTAATAAGGCCAGGCCTTTTTCCTGGTGAAAACCATTGTTGCTTACATCCGCATCCCACATCACTGAATATCCTTTACTCACGGCATCCTCTACCAGCTTTGTCATTTCATTTAATGGCAGATTATAATATGCGGCATTGCTGAAATTATCCGGCACCTGTAAAATAAACGGTTTGTAATAAGGCTGATGGGTAAAGGAAGTGATGTTCACAAAATCATCCGGATTGAATTTCATCAATTGCGTTGCAAAAGTTTTTGACGTATAACTTTTGCCCATGTATTCAAATGTTGCAGGTGGCGTTCCCAGTGCAGCATCCAGAATTTTTACATAACCATCGAACCAGTTGTCGGCAACAGGCATATGTTTTAAAGTACTGTCGAGATAGCTTTGCAAAGAAGCGATAAGTTGTACATGATTATGATTCTTCTGATTTTCTTTCAGGCCACTGTATACAGATTCCGGCTCAGCACCATAAGTGCCGATGGCCCTCACGAGATCATGGCCCAATCCGCCTTCACCAAATTGTGCATGTCCCTGGCGGAGGATATAATTTTTTGCTTTTTCAATGTAAATATTGCGGACAGTAAACATCTCACTGAGGTCAAGTTCGCCAAGATTATTTTTCAAGCATTGGCTTTCAACTAGCGAGGTCGCTGAAAAACACCAGCAGGTGCCGGTCATGGCTTGATTTTTTACCGGCGTGGCAGCAAGTTTTTTTTCAACGATAAATGCATTGCTGACTGAGGGTTGTGCGGCAACAGACATTGCAACTGATACCAGGATCAGTGCGGAAATAATTCTTTTCATTTTATTTTGAATAGCTAAGTGAACAATCGAATTTATTTTCACCAACACCCAATTCTTCTGCGGCTGCATTGCTGATGCGGATCAGCAGACCACTGTTCTGTTTAATATCGGGCATAATATCCAGCACTTTTGCATAGATGCTCTTACCCGTAGTATTGCTGGTGATCTTAATAATGGTTCCGGGAGCAGCGCTGTTGTGCAGACAATAATATTTTCCATCATGCCAGCCAC
Organism: Ferruginibacter sp.; assembly: GCA_040003235.1. Classification (GTDB taxonomy): domain Bacteria; phylum Bacteroidota; class Bacteroidia; order Chitinophagales; family Chitinophagaceae; genus Ferruginibacter. The sequence goes on from JBDUCW010000014.1 coordinate 40,735, forward strand.
TGGTGCTTTTGAAAACATTGGCCGCGCCGTTTTCAGTAATCCCATCACTTCCTTTCAGATCACTGAAATCATGTTTAAAAAAACCTCCTTTGAAGTTTGCCATGTCTGGCCGCTCTTCCTGTGCTGTCAATGGTTCTGTGGTTTTATTGATAACCGGATCTTTTTTTATTGGTTCGGTCACAGCAGGTTTTTCAGGCTTAACAACAGCAACCGGAACGGGCTCTTTTTTCACTTCCGTTTTTGTAGTTATTGTTTTGGGTTCTTTGGGCAATTCAATTGTTACAGGAACCTTGGCGCCCATCGATGCGAATGCAGACAATTCTTTTTTTACTTTTAAATATCCAACGATCATCTTAATACCCTTACCTACATTTTCTGTCTTGATATTATTCCATTGCCGTAAAGTTTCCATCGGCACTTTATTATAATTGGTGCTGATGCGGTACAGGCCCTCTTTCTCCGCAACAATATGATAAACCGGTATCAATGCTTCATCAGCAGCTGCATTTCCATCCTGAACAAAATTACCTGCAGCTAATGGGATCTTGATCGTTTGGCCAATGCTGAGGGGCTTATCCATCTGTAAATTATTGAAAGGGGCAATCTGGTCTTTCGGACTTGTATTATATAATCTTCCGATACTGTAAATATTTTCTTTGGGTGCAATAGTATGAACCAGGTAAATATTGGGTGCAGTTCCTTCAATCATTAAAGTTTTTTCCTGCGCAGGCAGTTCAGCGCAGCAAAACAATGCAGTAATAACAGTAAATAAGCGTAAAATCATTATGTGAACTTTAAGGGTTACAAAGATGCGACAATTTGATGCAAATACAGCACCATTTTTTTAGCCACTGATGGCACGGAGATGCACTGAAATACAGTATGCCATCCCGATTCGTATCGGGACACGAATATTACATTTTATTAAGGGTTGTATTTATTTAAAACCTATAACTTAAAACCTACAACTCTTTTATCCTCCTTTTCTCTTTAAACTCTTAACAATGTATTACTGTCAACCAACAACTGTCAACTTACTTACGATTTCATCAATATCCGCCATTCTTTCGGATAATAATTATTGGAACGGTTGGGCAGGATCTTTATCCAGCCGAGCGGCAATCCATTATATTTTATCAAGGCCCAGCCTTTGACGGTAGTTTCAATTTTAATTTCTTCTTTGCGGAGATATTGCAATGCAGTGGTTTTATCAACTTCAATAGAAATAACATCCGGGTTGATGATATTGCTCAAAGCCAGTTCATGATCGGGCAATAATTCATTGCGGATAATGCTTCCGATTTTGATACCCGCTTTTTTAATATATAAAGCACTCTGTAAAACGGGCAATTCATCTTTAAGTTGGAGCGGCAATGCAATAATCTCATCTGCTTGTTTTATAAAAAACAGTTCATCCACATTATTTACAAATGGCCGTATGGTTTCGATATCATTTTTATTAACCTGGTCTGTTGATTTTGCTTTCGCTTTTATTTTTCGATCTGATAAAATGTCTGTTATTTTTTTTTGGAAAACAGCAATGAAAAATCCTTCACCTTTTATTTTGTCGGGATAGAAACGATAACCAGAATTTCCATCCGCATGTGTTTCAACAATACCGAAATCTTTGTTTATTTCCAGCTTCACATTTTCTAATGGAAACTTTTGTTTGAGCCAGTTCATGATGTCTTCATCTTCTTCAACAGAATAAGAACAGGTTGAATAAATGAGTTTGCCGCCTTCTTTAAGCGATGGTAAAATGTCTGATAAAATCCTTTGCTGTCGCTGGCTGCAGAGCTGTACATTGTTCAGGCTCCATTCTTTTATTGCTTCCGGATCTTTTCTGAAAAGTCCGCTGCCACTGCAGGGAGCGTCCACAACAATCACGTCAAAATAATTTTCCAGCCTTTTAAAATGTGCGGGATCATTATTGGTAACGACCACATTTGCAGCCCCCCATTTAGTAATATTTTCCGCAAGAATATTTACGCGTGCTTTAATAACTTCATTGCTTACCAATAAACTTTCAGGAGAAATAATCGATTGCAATAAAGTTGATTTGCCGCCAGGCGCTGCACAAAGATCCAGTACTTTTAAAGGTTGTGAAATATCTACCGATTGTTTCAATGCTTCTTCTAAAAACATACTGCTTGCCTCCTGCACATAATAAGCACCGGCGTGCAACAAAGGATCGAGCGTAAATATGGGTCGTTCAAAAAGATAATACCCATTACTGCTCCAAAGAACATTATTTGCAATCGGTAATGTGTTGCTTACTTTTTTATCTGGATTTAACCGAACAGAAATTATCTGTTCTCCGGAATCATGCACAGCTACGAAAGCAGGCTCATCAAAACCTTCAATACTTTTTAGTGATGATAATAATGCCGTTGGTAAAAAGGACAATGATATTTTTTTTACGAAATTATCATATTTAAATATAGCAGCGCTCCATATTTACTGAACGATTAATTTGCCTGTTTTTATTTTCATGTTATGAGTATCAGTAATCCGGTAAAAATAAGTGCCGGCGGTTGTTACAGGCATATTGATATTATTTATACCGCTGCTCAATTGTTGTTTGATCAGCATTGAACCATTTACATTATAAACTGATAAATTATAACCGTTTTGCTGAACGGCAATATGCAGCATTTCATTTCTGTGCAATAATGTTGGCGTTATATAAATTTCTTCCGGTTTGCCATTATTGAAGAACAGGATATTGCTGTAAATAAGTTTACCGTTCATATCTGTCATTTTCAAACGGTAAAAATTTCTTCCGGAAAATAAATTATTGTCAGTAAAACTGAAAGGCTGCAGACAACGTTGTTCGGTTGAAGTAGTTGTATAAATATCTGCGAAACGAGTGGCATCATTGCTTTTTTCCAAAGTAAATGTTGACAACGCTGAATTGGAACAATCCGCTTTCCAGTTTACTAAAACAGAATTGTTGATTTTTTGTCCGGTGAAATATTCCAGCACAACAGGTATCGGCGTTGTCACTGTACTTAAATAAAACCTGCTGAATCCGGTAACATTGAAACTTACTTCCCACCAGGTATTCGTATTGTTCCATGTTACTGCTGTAGGAATAACGATAACTTCATTACCCAGATCATTTACTCCATGAAACTGGTGAACAATAATATTTGCTTTGTAATTGGCTGCATCTGTTGCATCAATTGGCATAGAAGGATAAGTTCCGCGGATTAAATTGTATGCATCAAAATCAGCCTGCGTAAAATATAATTTAATTGTTGCCGTAGCGGTTGCTGCATTCTGTGATGGATTGATATCATAATATCTCAACACATACGGACGGGGAAACGCAGTGGCAGCATCATCAACAGATACTTTTGCAAAAATGCCGTTGGCTAAAGGATTTGTTCCGGAAGGAGTAATGCTTGCGATCAACCGGCAATTGCTCATGATATCAATTAGCCCATAAACTGATTTAAAAGTACTGTCGCCATTTAATGCATTGGTTGTTGCGCCGGCAATTACAGGACTAACATTTTCATAAGCACCGATATCGACTGAGTTATTGCTGATGCGTGTATCGCCTTTGATGTCTGTTGTAACGCCTGCAGGAATAGCGCTATTCAATCCTGCATCAATACCAGGACTGCAACTTTGTAATCTCAATCCATCGTCAGCCGTTCCGTATATTCCATCAACGCCTGGAATACCTGCAACGGTGGTATCAACAAATAAAGGATAATTGTTGCTGTTGTTGCCACTGTCGATTACGTTTTGAATAGGAAATGGAGTTTTAATGATAGAATAAGAAATGGAAGGCTGCGGATATGCAGGACGGCTGCCATTATTTAAACTATAGAACTCGCTGTAAGTAGGGGGAAATGTATTTGCAACTGTATCTTTCCAGAATAAGCAATTTTTATATTTCCCGCCTGAACTATCAGCAGAATAAACCGCACCACCCTGAGAACTTAAGAACTGACAAAAATTTCCATAGAAAGTACAATTGGAAACTAAAGGTTGGGCTCCATTAAATGTGCCGATAGCGCCACCATATTTTGTGGTAGTATCTTTTATAAAGCTGCAATTACTAATGATTGGTGATCCGGCAATAACTGAAATTCCACCACCACCGGGGAAAGTACCGCTATTATTGGTGACATTTCCATAAAATGTACTGTTTTTCAAGGTAAGAGATGAATGGTCAGTATAAATCCCACCTCCGGTGATACCCACATTACGGGAGAATAAACATTTGTCGATATTCATTGATGATGTGACGTTTGCAATAGCTCCTCCATCTCCCTGACCACCGAATATTCCAGAGCAGTTATTAGCATCAAATGTGCAATTTGTAATTGCAGCAGATGCACCAACATAATTTGCAATACCCGCGCCTTCACTGGAACCATGATTATTAATAAAACTACAGTTAGTGACAAAAATAGATGAAGCTTCATTGTATATTCCTATCCCGTAACCACTTCTATCGAAACTATTGCCACTAAAAATGCAGTCTGTAATGATTGGACTTGATTGAGAATTGTATAAACCGGCGCCATACGAATTTGTGCCTGTGGAAAGTCCGCCGTGACCGATATTATTAATGAAATGGCAATTGCTGAATAAAGGAGATCCTGTATTTGACCTGTTGTAAACGCCAGCACCAGCAGTAGCTCGATTATTACTAAAAGTGCAATTCCGTATAACGATTTTATTTCCGTTTAGATTACCCTGCATACAGAGTCCACTACCAGTATTGCTAGATATGCTCTGTCCATTAAATGTTTTGACTGACAGACTTCTTGCATCACCATTTCTTACATTTATACCATCTAAAATAACACTGTCGGCTGTCGCAGGAAGACCGGCAATAACAATCACACGAATTGCAACCGCAGTTGTTGCAAGTAAGCCATCGAGGTATACCGGATTACTAATATAGTCGCGAACACCACCACCATTTGGATATCCTCCCATTAATTTCAGATTGCCCCGAAAAATACAAAAAGTACTGTCAAGATTGAAGTTGTCAGTTGGAAGATATGTTCCTTTTGCAATGTCGACTTCGGTAATGGTTAGATTTGTTTGGGCTGCCTTGGTTGCTGTTCTCAATTCTTTGTAAGCGTTTGCCCAACTGCTGCCATCGCCACTTACAGCAATACTGCTGTCTACATAAACGGTTTGTGAGAGCACATTTCCTGTGAAAAATAGAAAGCCGATTGTAAAAACTATTTTAATCAGATATAAAGTTTTGAAAGCAACTGAGAAAGTCTTGCGTAACATTGCGATTGATTTATACCTGAAGGTATAGCAAAAATGATTGACAGTAAGAGGACTATTTTATTAAACCAGGCCGCACGCAAACTGCGAAGCAAAAATATCCAATTATTCCACCAACCGTATTCAATAGAAGATCATCCACGTCAAAATAACCAAGACCAGTCAATAACTGGAATGTTTCGAAGCAAAGGCTGATGAGAAAAACAATGGCAATAGTTTTGAAAGCAGTTCTGATTCTTTTGAAAAGAACTGGCAATAACAATCCCATCGGAATAAAACCCGCTATATTACCTAACAGGTTTGTCAGCGGATTTGTTTCTTCATCTTTTGTAGTAAGGTATAACCTGATTGTATGAAAAGGAATGATGTTGGCAACATGCATACTCTTTTTTATTGTTCGCCAGCCAGACTGATGGAGTAACAGGTTTTTGATTTCGCCGGGCGGCCTTTTGAACATGATCAATTTAGTGAGCAGCAACAGATAAAAGATCATCAGCACCCAGATTATTATTCTAAAAGATTTTCCGGCCGTGTTAATTTGCATGAATGCTAAACTAAGAATATTTATAAAACAGCAGCGCTTTTCCTATTTTATTAACAGCTCATTGTTTAAACTGATTATATGCACCCTCATAACATCCAGCAGTCAGCATCTATTTAAAAGCATTCAACCCAGTTACATCCATCCCGGTGATAAGCAGATGTATGTCGTGCGTACCTTCATACGTGATCACGCTTTCGAGATTCATCATGTGGCGCATAACAGAGTATTCGCCCGTAATGCCCATTCCGCCCAGCATCTGGCGTGCATCCCTGCAGATATTAGCAGCAACTTCACAGGCATTTCTTTTGGCCATGCTCACCTGTTGGGGCGTAACTTTTCCTTCATTCATTAAAACACCGAGGCGCCAGTTGAGCAATTGCGCCTTTGTAATTTCTGTGATCATCTCCGCCAGTTTTTTTTGCTGCAGCTGAAAACCGCCGATAGGACGATCGAACTGAATACGTTCTTTACTATAATTCAATGCAGTATCATAACAATCCATTGCCGCGCCGATTGCACCCCAGGCAATGCCATAACGGGCTTTTGTAAGGCAACCCAATGGTCCTTTCAATCCCTGTACATTCGGAAAAATATTTTCTTTCGGAACTTTTACATTATCAAAAACCAATTCGCCCGTAGCGCTTGCACGAAGACTCCACTTGCCATGCGTGGTGGGTGTTGAAAAACCTTCCATGCCGCGTTCAACAATCACGCCCCTGATAATGCCCGCTTCATCTTTTGCCCATACCACGGCAACCTGCGCAAAGGGAGCATTGCTGATCCACATTTTAGCGCCGTTCAATATTACATGGTCACCGGCATCTTTAATATTGGTAAGCATGCTCGAAGGATCGCTACCATGATCGGGTTCTGTTAAACCAAAACATCCAAGCCATTCGCCACTGGCGAGTTTGGGTAAAAATTTATTGCGCTGTTCTTCACTTCCATACTGATAAATCGGAAACATTACCAGTGAACCCTGTACCGATGCAGTACTTCTTACACCGCTGTCACCACGCTCCAGTTCCTGCATCATGAGTCCGTAAGAAATATAATCCAATCCGCCGCCGCCATATTGTTCGGGGACTGTTGGACCAAAACATCCGATATCTCCCAACTGCTTTACAATCTGTTGTGGAAATTCTGCACGTTGCGCATAATCTTCAATGATCGGACTGATCTCTTTTTTTACATAGGTCCTTACAGTATCCCGGATAAGTTTATGTTCTTCTGTAAGCAGTTCATCTACATTAAAATAATCGGGTGATTGAAAATTGTCAGTTTTTACGGCCATGCATTTCGTTTTAATCGTTGCGTTGTAATTGTTGTCGTTTAAAGTTTAATCGTTTAATGTTGTAAGCAATTCAATATTTTATCAGGTATAAAAACCTTAAACCTTAAACTTTCAACCTTAAACCTGCCTTCGGGCAAAGATAATTACCTTGAAAAGATTTTTTTATTTTTTTTGTTGTGATGCAACATTGAAAAAAAACAGTTGTCTCTTCATTATTAAAACTTAAAACATTCTTTTGGAACTCACGTTACCAGTACAACGCGACCAGTTAATTGAACGCTGTATCGACGGAGATACAGCCGCCTACAGGGAATTGTATGAGCGTTATTCCAAAGCGATGTTCAATACCTGTTGCAGAATTCTCAATAACACGGCAGAAGCAGAAGATGTTTTACAGGAAAGTTTTATTGAGGCCTTTAAAAATATTCATTCTTTTGAATACCGCACCAGTTTTGGCGGATGGTTGAAACAGATCTGCGTTAACAGGAGCATTAATCAACTGAAAAAAAGAAAGGTCACCTGGGTGGATATTGAAAAACTGAACAGCCATGACGCACCTGATGAACCATCCGTTGATGAAGATGGGATCAATCTGAAAGTGGATGCAGTAAAAAAAGCGATCCTGCAGCTTCCCGATGGATACAGAACCGTACTGAACCTTTACCTGCTTGAAGGATATGATCATGAAGAGATCGCTGCAATACTGAATGTTGCCGAATCAACAACGCGGACGCAGTTCATCAGGGGCAAACAGAAATTACTTCAACTATTAAAAGAAAATGCATGAGCAATAAGATAGAAAAATTCATAGGGGATAACCGCGAAGATTTTGATGATAAAATTCCTTCGGCAAAAACATGGGACAACATCGAAGCGGCATTCTGCGAAAAGAAAAAAAAGAAATTCATGCAGGCGCCGGTTGTGAAATGGAGTATGGCCGCAGCCGCTACGTTGCTGATCAGCGTTAGTATTTACTGGTTCGTCAGCAAGAATAAAAAAACACAGCATGAAATCGCAGTTGTTGAAACGCCTGTTGATACTACGATGCAGACCGATGTGCCGGAAGTGAATGAATTTGCGAAAATGATTGCCGTAAAACAGGAAGAATTGAAAGTGATTGCTAAAGAACAGCCGGAGCTTTACCAGCGTTTCACCAGTGATATGAACCAATTGGACAGTTCCTATATTCTATTGAAAAAACAATTCCGCGTTTCTCCCAACCGGGAAGTGCTGGTAGAAGCAATGATCCAGAATCTTCAGCTGCAGCTGAACGTACTGAATCAGCAACTCAATGTCATTCATCAAATTAAACAATCAAAAAAGAACAGTCATGAAAAAAATAATCAGATCATTTAATTTTTTATTGCCGGTATTTTTGCTGGCACAACTGAACAGTTTTGCACAGGAAGAAAAAAAAGAACAGAAGAAATATGAATTTGTAAAAAACAAATCTGTAAACAAATCCTACAATGTCTCTGCTTCAGAAAAACTGAATATCAAGAATTCATTCGGCAGTGTGGAAGTGCACACCTGGAATAAAAATGAGATCAAAGTAGATATCAGTATTGAGGTTTCTGCCAATTCAGAATCGCTGGCGCAGAAGATCATTGATGGTATTTCTGTGAATGATGGCCAGAGCGGCGGAGAAGTTTCCTTCAAAACCAACATCAAAGGAAATGATAATTCGAAAGACGGAAAAAGTACGATGTCCGTGAATTATACAGTATCTATGCCGTCATCCAATCCTTTACATTTGTCAAACGAATTTGGAGCAACTGTTTTACCGGACATGAATGGCGAAGTTGACCTGTCAAGTAAATTCGGATCATTAACTGCAGGGGCATTAACCAATATCAAAAATATTGATGTTGAATTCGGAAAGGCAGATCTGGCAGGCATTTCCAGCGGAACGCTGAACGTTAAATATTCCAAACTGAATGTTGCAAAGATGAGCGGTAACATTAAAATGAATCTTGAATTCTGCGGAAAAGCAAAACTCAATTACGGGAGCAGTCTTACAGGTCTCGATATTAAATCATCTTATTCATCTTTGAACCTGGTACCTTCCGGAGATCCATCAATTGCTTATAATATCTCCACGAATTTCGGATCATTTAAAAATAACAGCAATGCAAAAATGGATACTGAAAAAGAAGGTGAGCATGGGCCTAATTTCGATCATTCCTATTCCGGAAAATCCGGTGGCGGAAATGTTTCTGTAAAAGTAAAAAGCAGTTTCGGAAAAGTTATTCTCGGCGAAGCAAGTGAAGAAGAAATGAAGGAAAAAACAAAATCAAAACATAAGACCGCTTCCATCTGATAAATCATTTATAGCCATGAATGAAAAGCCTGTAATATATTTACGGGCTTTTTCTTTTTAATAAGCTGTTATGGAAAAAATAAATAAAAAATATCTTGCCCTTGGAGACAGTTATACAATTGGCGAACAGGTATTGCCTGAAAATAGTTTCCCTTATCAGTTGACTGCAATTCTTAATAAGGATCAGCATGATTTTTATTTTGATGATCCGGAAATTATTGCAAGAACCGGTTGGACAACAGATGAACTACAGGCTGCTATTGACGTTGCGCAGATCGATCAGACTTATGATCTTGTTACATTACTCATCGGTGTCAACAATCAATACCGCGGAAGAACTGTTGATGAATACCAACTGCAGTTTAAAAAATTACTGATGCAGGCAATTGATTTTGCAGGAGGAAAAACCAGTAATGTTTTTGTATTGAGCATTCCCGACTGGGGCGTTACGCCTTTCGCCGAAGGAAGAAATAAGGAAGCCATTGCCCTGGAGATTGATGCCTTTAATGCAGCTGCTGAAAATACCTGTCGCAAAAATCAGGTAACTTTTATTGATATCACTACCGGCCAACGTACGGATGGAAGTAAAAAAGATTTTCTTGCAGAAGATGGTCTGCATCCTTCCGGAAAAGAATATGCAAAGTGGGTGCAAGAAATTCTAGTCCATGGTCCATAGTCCATGGACTGGCTATTACTTATTCTTTTTAAACCGCTCCGCAATAACATCAAGTTGCTGGCTGGTAAGCTTTGAACTTTTTTTCAGACCCTGTATAAATGCGGCAACCTCTTCTTCACTTGCAGGACAACCAATATTATCTCCGGGTTGATCCAGGCCCACACCGGGTTTCCTGATATAACTATCAAACAATAGTTTTCCGGTTTTATCCATGATCATCCAGAAAGGAAGTCCGGCCTTATCACCATGATATTTTTTTCTGAACTCAACAGCACCCGGATTTTCCAATTGCTTTTTGGCAGAATCTGATTCATCCACCGTAAGGTGAACGGTCACATAATTATCCGTAAACATTTTTGCACAGACTGCGTCATTCATGGAATTATCCATTTTATGACACCAGCCGCACCAGCTTGCATGAAAAATGACGATCACATTTTTATGTTCAGCGCCCGCCTGTTGATAAGCGGCCTGTAATAGTTGATCCGCTGGTGTTGCTGTTTCCTGCGCAGTTACAAAAATGGAGCAGGCAACGAATGCTAATAAGAAAGTTATTTTTTTCATATTGATGATTTGCCTGCTAAAGATAAATAAATTCAGGCGTTTTTCGCTTTATCATATTCCTGCATTTCTCTTTCCACATTTCCGTCATGGTGAAATTTGAATAGGGCATAAGCCGGTGCAAATTCCTGGAAAGGGCCGCCCCACCAGTTTCCGCTCACCGCGCCATTACAAAAATATTTGATGCCGAGGTATTCCACTTCATCCTGCAAATGAATATGGCCGCTCAGACAGGTTTTGATATTCGGATATTTGCTAAACAGCAATTTCAGTCTTCTTGTATCTGTATGCAGTAAGGCCCGCGAAGTTTTAAAATCACCATTCGGCTCATTTTTTTCCGAGAACATCACAGAGCAAAATGAAATGATCGGGATATGTGAAACGATACAGATAAATTTTTGGCTGTCCACACTCTTCAGTTCCATTTCCAGCCACGCATATTGCGGTTCATCGATTCTTGCAATATAACCGTCATTGTTTTCCTGCGTGCTGTCGAGGATAATAAAGTGCCAGTTGTCTTTTTCAAAACTATAATAACGTCCAGGCATTTTATGTTCCTGTATCACCCAGGCCTTTTCATATAACGGGTCTTGCTTAACAGATTCATCTTTTGATTGCCAACCCCAGATATCATGATTGCCGATGCAATGATACATGGGCAATTTATTTTCTGAAAGAATGACTTTGTTCCACACATCCCACTGGGCCTGTGTTTTAGCCTTGTCTGCCTGCAAGGCATCCATGATACTATCGCCGCCGTTGATGATAAATGCCGGTTTGGGCTGGAGATTATTAGCATGCCGAAACGCTCTTCGCATTCCCTGTTCTGCAGTTTCGGTAGGCTTAACATGTGTATCGCTGAGAAAAGCAATTTTTAAAAAATCTTTTTTACTTTCTTCTTTTTCATTGGTTGCAGCAATCAGTGCAGGACTGACAACTGCAGCAACTGATAAAGCAGAAAGCCGTTGGATAAAATTTCTTCTTTTCATTGCAATTAAATTATAGAAAAATTAATCAAGAGATTTTAAGCAGAGTTCCATTTCCTTCTGATAAGCTATCGCAATTGCTTTTGCAGCAGCTGCAAAATTTTCATCATTACCGGCATAAATAACGGCTCGCGATGCATTAATGAGCAGGCCGCAATTTTTATTCATACCATATTTACTTACATCAGCTAAACTGCCGCCCTGCGCACCCACTCCGGGAACGAGTAAAAAATTATCGGGGATGATCCCGCGGATATTTTCCAGTTCCGTAGCCTGTGTGGCGCCTACTACAAACATTAAATTACCGGGATTGCCCCAACCCGAAACGGTTCGCAAGACTTTTTCATATAAAAATTCCGGACGCAGATGTGTATTGCCATTCGCACTTACCATTTGCTGCATTTCAAAATCAGCCGCGCCTTTGTTGGAAGTAAGTCCGAGCACGATGGCCCATTTGCCTGGATATTCAAGAAAAGGTTGCACACTGTCTGCACCCATGTACGGTGCCACCGTAACTGCATCAAAATTCATCGTTTCAAAAAAAGCTTTGGCATATTGTGATGAGGTATTGCCGATATCACCTCGTTTGGCGTCCGCAATTTTAAAATGCGTGGATGGAATATAATTTACGCTTCTTTCCATTGTCTCCCAACCTTTCGCACCCAGTGCTTCATAAAAAGCGGTATTTATTTTATAACTGATGCAGTGATCTTTTGTCGCATCAATGATCGCTTTATTGAATTCAAATACAGCATCTGGATGCGATCGTAAATGTGCCGGCATCTTACTGATATCAGTATCAAGCCCAATGCACAGGTAAGATCTTTTTATTTTCAGTTGTTCAATCAGTTGGTCCCTCGTCATGTGACAAAGTTATTTTAAAATCTTCAGCGATCAACTCGTCTGGGGTTGCAGCATATTCAGCATCAGCATTTCAATCTCTTCACTTTGCCAGCAGTTCTCAATATCAGGCATTGACATGATATGCTGCATGATGGATTCCTGTCTGTTGCTGCTTTTCAGGGCAGTGCTGTATCTTATTTGCGGACTGAAAGTTACCTGCGCATAAGCGGGCGTCCACAGATGCGGATATTTTTTGCTGAAGTTCGCTTCGATCTTTTTCTGTAATAAAAATACCGGATCGCCAACTTTGTCGCGCATTTCAACGAAATTGTTGAGCGCCATTACCGCGATCGCATCGGCGTCGGGTTTCCGGATCTGTTGATAGGCATTAAGGATCAGGTCCCAATTTTCATTGTGACGGTCAATCAATTCATTTAAAACAATACAATCTTCAAATCCACAGTTCATACCCTGTCCAAAAAAAGGAACGATGGCATGCGCCGCATCCCCGATCAATGCAAAATGATCGTCTCTTATCCAGGGAAAACATTTTATAGTAACAAGCGAAGCGGAAGGGTTTGTAAAAAAATCTTCTTCAAGCGATGGTATGAGTGCAGCAACATCAGAAAATGTTTTTTCAAAAAAAACTTTTACTTTTTGTTTATCATCCAGACTTTTAAAAGAAGGCTCGCCTTCAAAAGGAAAAAATAACGTTGCGGTGAAACTGCCATCCATATTGGGTAAGGCAATGAGCATAAAATTACCGCGTGGCCAGATATGCAGCGCATTTTTTTCGATCAGGAAATTTCCATTATTGCCTGCGGGAATGGTCAACTCTTTATAACCAAAATCAATATAAGATTGATGGTATTCAAAACGTTCATGCTGTAACTGATGTGATAATCTTGCAGCAGAGAAGGCTCCATCGGTTCCAAAGAGCAAATCAAAGTTGACGGTTGAGAATTGTGAGTTGACAGCATCTTCAAGATCAATTTTTTTTTCTTTCCAGTTAATGTGCTGGCATTTTTTCCCAAAAAAAATTGTTACGCCATGCTCTTCTGCGAGATCAATCAGTTTTTTATTGAGTTCGCCCCGGGAAACGGAATTGATATACTGGTTATCATTTCCGTAAGGTTGATAAGCAATGGAACCATCCGTATTATGAATGGACCGTCCATGCATCGGAATCGCGATCTTTTTTATTTCATCCATGATACCCACTTCTTCCAATGCCTTGATGCCACGATCGCTCAGAGCGAGATTGATAGAGCGGCCCGCGCTGATAGTGGCTTTGCGCATATCGGGCCTGCGTTCATAAATGGAAACTTTATATCCGCGTTTGGATAAATAAATTGAGAGGAGTGAGCCAACCAAACCTGCACCGATTATTGTTATTTGTTTTTGCATTGATAGATTATTAATTGTTTGCTGTTTTCCGTTTGGCGTTTTTTTGTTTGGCGTTTAATATGATTCAAAAAGCAATTAATTCTATGGAAATTGTCTAAAGTGCTAAGGACAACAATAAAAAATCGAGCTGGTCATAAACGCCAAACTACAAACACCAAACATTATTTCTAAGCTAAAATTATAATAAACATGTTTTAATAATTTCTCCAAAACGGTAAACATCTTCAAAACTATTGTATAACGGAACAGGCGCCACCCTGATCACGTTTGGTTCACGCCAGTCTGAGAGCACACCGTTTTGTTTAAGTGCTTCAAATACTTCTTTTCCTTTCTGTAACATGAGTATGGAAACCTGGCAACCTCTTTCATGTTCATTGCGGGGCGTAATTACTTCAATGATTTTTTCATGCAGCATGTCGTTGATTTCATCCAGGATAAAAAATAAATAGCTGCTTAATGATCTGCTTTTTTGAATCAGCAGTTCTATGCCTGCACTTTGAAAAATATCCAGCGATGCTTTATGTGCAGCCATACTTAGAATGGGAGCGTTGCTAAGTTGCCAGCCTTCTGCAGTAGGAATGGGTTTGAAACCTTTTTCCATT
>JBDUCW010000015.1:0-54821 GCA_040003235.1 Ferruginibacter sp.
TGGCAGAGGCCGTAACCGTTGCCGATATAAATATTTCCTGATCCGTCTTCGCTGATGCAAGAAAGGCCATTGGACGAAATCGAAGTGCTGTCTCCGTCAATATGCCGGAATACTTTTATAGAACTGCCATCGAGCAGGTTCAATCCGTCACTGGTACCGATCCAGAGCAGACCCTCTTTGTCTTTATAAACACAGTTGACGTGGTTATCGCTCAATCCATTTTCTTCGGTGATATGTGTAAAGACGAGCGGCGAAGTAATATTCACAGGTTGCGCAATGGAAATTGCAGGAAGCAGTAAGGCAATAAAAATAAACAGTTGTCGCATTGGCAGCGTTAAAATACAAAATTTTTCAGTAGCTGCTGTGGCGAATAAAGTGGTTAACAAATAAATTCAATTAATCCTTATCTTCCGAAAAAAATTTTTGTATAGCCTTTTAAAAATAATCGCCCGCATAGCTTTTCCATTCTACTGCAGGAATATCCGCATCAATCAAAAAGAAATACTGCAGCTGAACGGGCCATTGCTGATCGCCTGTAATCATCCCGATTCATTTCTTGATGCAATCATCCTTGCTACTTTATTTAAACGGCCGGTATATGCGCTCGCAAGAGGAGATGTATTCGCCAATAAATTTTATGCAAAAATATTAATGGGTTTAAAAATGTTTCCGGTATACAGGGCCAGCGAAGGGGTAGAAAACATGGAACACAATTATTCTACTTTTGAAAAATGCCGTGAACTTTTCAGCAAGGGCGGCATTGTACTTATTTTCAGTGAAGGCAGATGTGTGAATGAATGGAAACTGCGGTCCCTGATGAAAGGCACGGCACGACTGGCGCTTAGCAGTTGGGAAAAAGGCATTCCACTGACCGTTTTACCAACTGGTATCAATTACAGCGGCTTCAGCAGTTTTGGAAAAAACCTGCAGCTCAATTTCGGAAATTTGATTACAGAAAAAAATATTGTTTCTGAATCAGGCCAGGGGAAAAATATTATTGCATTCAATACGGCGCTTAAAAAAGAATTGGCAACACTGGTGATTGAACTTCCAAAAAATGATAAAGCCGCCATTCATGCAGCTTTCAGTATAAAACAGTCCTGGTTAAAAAAAATATTGCTTTTTATCCCCGCTGTTGCGGGATGGATATTGCATGCGCCTTTATATGCGCCGGTAAAAAAAATTGTCTGGAGCCGGGCTGCTCACAATGATCATTTTGATTCTTTGATGGTGGGCATATTATTCCTGGCTTACCCGATCTATCTTTTATTAATTACTGCTATTGCTTTTCTGGTTAGCAAACAACCGATGTGTTTTTTTCTGTTATTGATAATGCCATTCACTGCGTGGTCGTATATACAATTGAAAAGACAAAGTTGATTTGGTAATTTGGTGATGCTGATCTTTTAAGAAATAGAAATATCTTCGATTCAAAGGAATTATCAAATCAGCACATTTCCAAATCTTCAAATTGATGTATGGTAAACATTGAAACCTTCCGCAGACTGGCGCTGTCTTTTCCGGGAGTAACAGAAGAGCCGCATTTTCATCTGCGGTCTTTCAGGTTTAAGAAAAAAATCTTTGCTACCTATTGGGAAAAAGAAAAAAGGGCAATGCTGAAATTACCGCTTGCGGAACAGTCTGTTTACTGTACGCTCGACAGCGAAATATTTTTTCCCGTTCCGGGAAGCTGGGGCGCAAAGGGCGCCACATTTGTTGATCTGAAAAAAGTAAAAGCAGGCTTATTTAAAGAAGCAATTACCATCGCATACGAAAACCTCCAGACAAAAAAATAAACGAGGCAATTATTGCGATTGAAATAACGAACATCCGATTATCGGTTTGCTTATCTTTAGCAGCATGAAAAAATGTCGTCCTTATATTTTAATAATTATTTTTTCATACTCCTTTTTATTTTCTCATGCCCAGTTATTTACGGATTACAATTTTAAATTCCGGACCTATACCAGCAATGACGGGCTGGTACACAATTCCGTTCACAAATGCATTGCGGATTCAAAAGGTTTTTTATGGATCATCACTGAAAATGGATTGAGCCGTTTTGATGGTTACCAGTTTAAAAATTTTCAGCACATCAATGATGACAGTACAAGCCTTCCGGTAAATGATCTCAGTGATATCCTTATCGATAATAAAGACCGCGTATGGCTTGCCTATAAAGATGGCTGCTGTTATTATGATCCGTCAACCCATCATTTTATTGCACTTAAAAATAACGGCATTGAAATACCTGCAGAAAACCTGGCGTACGACAGCAGCAGCAACACAGTTTTTATAGGATCTTCCAAAGGACTTATTAAATATAATATTGATCAAAAAAATTTCAGCACTACTTCTTTAAGCCATGCACTTCCAAATGCCGTTACCTGCATGCTGCTGGACCGCGAAAAAAATTTATGGATCACCATTTTAAGAAACGGTTATTATAAATATGATCCGGCAAAAGATACCGCTGTTTATTTTGATACCGGCGAATGGCCTACCAATATTTATCAGGATAAAGAAGGCATTTTATACCTGTCTACCTGGGATCATGGAATGAAAATGATGACCTCATCCGGTATTGCATCCAAAGAAGATCATTTCCTGTTTACCAATGATTCAGTTTCAGCTCCCAGTTATATTTACCAGGGCTGCATGCAGAATGAAACACTTACCGGTGATGATATTATCTGGGTGATCACGCAAGCCGGCGGTATTGCTTTGTTCAGTAAACAACAGAAAAAACTGGTAAAAATTTTCCGGTATCAACCACAACTGGTGAATGGAATCAAAACAGATTTTATGTGGAGTATTTATACAGCGCCGGATGGAACGCTGTGGATCTGTACATGGCATGGACTCGTGAAAGTAAATAATTTATCACAGCAGTTTCAGAGTGAAGAACTGCCCGAACTCAATTCAAATTTTTATAACTGCGTTTCCGGCATTATGGATGATCCATACGATAACAGCAAAGTGTGGATGAGTGTGAACGGGGGCGGCATTGCGCAATACAATAAAAAAGAAGGAGCGATTAAACAATGGTTCTATCACAATTTTCCCAATTCGCCTACTGATAAACATTACCTGGAACGCTGGGTGGTAAACCTTTTCAAAGACAGCAACAATACCATCTGGAGCGGAAGTTATGGCGGTTTTATAAAGATCAGTAAAGGCAGTGTTTCATTTAAAGCATTGCCGCGTGACAATGATTATACGTTTACTTCCTGCAACTACCGGGACAGGCAGGACATGTTCTGGCAGATGGGCAGATTTTTATTGAGGTTCAATCCTTATACAGAACAATATGATACCTGGCTGCCGCCAAAAAACAAAAGCGGTCAGCCGTCTCGTTTTTTATCGGTGAGCGAAAAAGGGAACGGTAATATGTTTACGGGTACAAATGATGGACTGTTTGAACTTGATCCCGTAAAAAATATTTTCAAAGCAATTCCATTCTATACAAATTTTTCTGATACTGCAATCTGGAAAAATATTAAAGCACTGCAGACCATTGATGATAAATTATACATTGGCACATTACGTGGATTGGCAGTGCTGGACATTAACAGCGGTGAATGCAAAGTGATCGGCAAAGAAAATTATATTGCCAGGGTTGATCAGAATGCTTTGCACAAAGATGTGTATGGTAAACTATGGATCTATTCAAAGAATGGCCTTTACCGTTATGATCCCGTGACTGGCAATATCACAAAATTTACAGCGGATGACGGTATTTACAACACATCCAATGATGCTGCTTTTTTCTTTGAATATGATAACAGCCTTTATCTCGGCTTCCGGATGGCGTATACAAAATTTGATCCTTCGCTGGTGAACAGCAACAGTAATAAGCCCGTTCCTTACATCACAGCCGTGAAAGCAGGTGGCGTTTATCTTAATATCAATACCGATGATTACCGCGATCAACAACTTTCATTGAACTATGAACAAAGTAATGTAAGTTTTGATTTCACCGCGATCGAATATAACAATCCCGAAAAAATTAATTTTTCTTACATGCTGGAAGGCTTCGATAAAAAATGGATAGAAGCAGGCGCTGCCAGAGTTGTGAGTTATACCAATCTTCCCGGAGGGAAATATATTTTTAAAGTAAAAGCGGGCAACAGCAGCGGCCTGTTCAGTGAACATGATGCGGAATTCCGTATAAAAATCATTCCTCCATTCTGGAAGACGGCCTGGTTTCTTATAGTAGTTTTTTCATTGCTGGCACTGTTGCTTTTTATGCTGATCAGCAGACGCATCAAAAATATAAAAGCCATTTCAGCAACGCGGCAACAGGTAACAGAACTTGAAATGAAATCATTGCGCAGCCAGATGAATCCACATTTCATTTTTAACTCACTCAATTCCATTCATAAATATATCTGGGAAAATAAACAGGAAGATGCATCGGAATATCTTACTAAGTTTTCTAAACTGGTAAGAATGATCCTTGAGAATTCCAAGGAAAAAGAAATTCCTTTATCCAAAGAACTGGAAACACTCCGGCTTTATATTGAACTGGAACACCGCAGATGCAATAATAAATTTGATTACTCTATTACTGTTGATCCATCCATCAACAGTGCCAATGTACTGATCCCTTCCATGATCATACAACCTTATGTGGAGAATGCGATCTGGCATGGCCTTGTGCAAAAAGAAGGACATGGTAACCTTACCATAAACATCCGCCGGGAAAAAGAACAACTGGCCTGCATCATTGAAGATGATGGCATCGGCAGAAAAAAAGCGGCTGCTATTAAGGCGCAGAAAAAAGACATTCATCATTCCATGGGACTGGATATTACACAGCAGCGGCTGCACCTGCTCAGTAAAGAAAGCGGCGCCATTTCTTCGGTAAGAATAGAAGACGTAGAAGACGGACAGAAAACCGGTACAAAAGTGATTTTACAATTACCATTAAATATGATGTATTGATATGTTGAAAGCAATTATTATAGATGATGAACAGCATTGTGTAGATGTACTCAATGCCATGCTGCAAAAAAAATTTGCCGATGAAATAGAACTGGCCGGCAGTGCTTCCAATGCGGTTGACGGGCGGGAACTGATTGCCTTAAAAAAACCGGATCTTGTTTTCCTGGATGTGGAAATGCCCAATGAGACCGGCCTTGACCTGTTAATGACGCTTGAAAAAATAGATTTTGAAGTGATCTTTACAACAGCCCATGAACAGTATGCGCTGAAAGCGATCAAACTCAATGCGCTGGATTATTTATTAAAGCCATTCAGCATTGATGAACTGGAAGAGGCGATAAAAAAATGTAAAGAAAAAAAATCCAATTCATTGAATACAGAAACACTCCGGGTACTGATCGGTAATCTTAAATCTCCAGGAACGGACAATAAAAAAATCGGCTTACCTACCGGCAATGGTATCCGCTTTGTAAATATCCGCGACATCATCCGGATAGAATCTGAAAATAATTATTCGCATTTCTTTTTTTCAGATAAAACAAAACTCATTGTGTCCAAAACGCTGAAGGAATTTGAAGACATGCTGGAACCCTATAGTTTTTACCGCGTACACAATTCACACCTCATCAATCTTTCTTATGTGCAGTCTTTTCTGCAGAAGGACGGAGACTATATTATTCTTTCCGATGGCAGTAAGATTGAAGTCAGCCGCCGACGCAAAGCAGATCTGATGGAAGTGCTGAAGACACTGTAACCCCGTCCCCTCAAGGAGAGTATGAATCAGTAAAACGCAAATTCCCCTTCAGGGGATAGGGCACCAAATTCTAAACAAGTATTACCAATTTCTCTTTACCTGTTGAACACCCGTTTTCATCAGGATATATTTGTTGTGCAAAAGCATGAGATGCAAAATCAGCAAAACCCAATTGAATTCCGTGAAGGGAGCAATCTGCTGCTGGTCAATATGGCCCGCGAAGAGCATGGCATTAACCTTACCATTATCAACCAGTTGGGAGAGACTGTAAGCCGGATGCATTTCTATAAAGGAGAACAGCAATTTGATCTTTCTTCACTGCCTGATGGCGAGTATGCAGTAAGACTGCAGTTCGGTGACAATGTCCGCGTTCAAAAAATAAATATAGATCACAGCCTGATCAAATAAAAAAAATATACGGATATCATCAACAGCAAATAAAAATCAACAAAAAAATTTTTCATGAAAAAATCAATACTGCTTGCTAATTTATTATTCATTATTTCTCATTCTTTATTCTCCCAGAATGTGGGAATCGGAACAGCTACACCTCTGTCGAAACTTACGGTGTTCAACAGCGGTGCCGGCATTGAGCATACAAATGGAACATTAAGGGTAGGCACTTATGTAAATTCCTCTTATGGACAGATCGGCACCATTACCAATCACCCTTTTCAGCTGATGACCAATAACGGAACCAATCAGTTTGTATTGCTTACAAATGGAAATGTCGGTATCGCAAATGCAAATCCCCCGGAGAAACTAACGGTGCAGACCAATACAGGAAATTTTGGTCTATTGCATACAGACGGAACAGTATCAGTAGGATCTTATATCAATGATAATTTTGGGGGCTCTTTCGGAACCAAAAGCAATCACCCATTATATTTTTTTACCAACAATGGTGGCTACCAGCTTTCTCTTTTACAGAATGGAAATTTTGGAATCGGCACGATAACGCCTTCGGAAAGATTGACCATACAGACCGCCAGCGGCAGCGTGGGTTTATTGCATACAGACGGAACGGTTAAGATCGCCACTTATGTTGGAAATTCAGGAGGCTCTTTCGGAACAGTATCAGGCGATGACCTGAGTTTTTTTACTGCGGGAAATTCACCACAGTTAATACTTACTACTGACGGAATGGTTCATCCTGTGTATGGAATGAATGTATACTTAACTACCGGAACTCCTTCTACCACAGGTGTTGCTTCCACAGTTGTAAATTCGGGCAATATCAATACTGCCATTAATGCCTATGCAGAAGCCGCAGCGCATAACACGGCCATCAATGCTTATGCAGCGGGCAGCAGTACGAGTTATGGAATATACAGCCAGGGAACAACGGGCGCTTATGCGGGTTATTTTAATGGCAACGTACTTGTTACAGGTACTTTTTCAAATCCATCAGACCGCAGCTTAAAGACAAATATCCAGGATTATAACAATGCATTGGATGCAATCGGTCTTTTAAAAGTAAAAACATATGAATACAACGAAGCGGATAAAAAATCAATGGGATTGCCTGCAGGTTCGCACTTTGGTGTAATTGCCCAGGACCTTCAGAAAGTATTTCCAACATTGGTTAATCAGCAATACCAACCTATTTATGAAAATAAAAAAGTTGTTAAGAATTCTAAGGAAGTAACTGAGCGTGCATTAACCGGTACCAAAGAATATCTTGCTGTAAATTATATGGAACTGATACCGGTATTGATAAAAGCAGTACAGGAAGAAGATGAAAAAATAAAAGCACTTGAAGCACGGCTTGCAAAGTATGAGAGTAAAAATTAAAAGATAAAAACATTGCGTATGCAGCCATCAGAAAAAAAATCATACTACTAAAATGGTATAGTGCAGATTGAATTGTACGAAACTGATAACATATTTTTACAACAGATTAGCGATGCCTTTACTGCAACGATTACCAAACCTGCAACATCTTAAATTATACAACACTAAAAAATAAGTTATGAATAAGATCTTACTATTGCTGTTATGCGCCTTCTCCGCAAATGTGTATGCACAAAATGTGGGTATTGGAACCACAACGCCTCAAAGCAAATTACACGTTCAATCTACCGATACAAATATGGTACGCATTGAAAATACCAGCACATTAAATATCGGTGTAAGCAACGCGATTTATTTTAAAACAGGATCCTGGTTTACCGGCGGCATTAAACATATTGGTACCGGTACAAATACCAGCCGCACAGGATTTTTAGGATGGGCCAGTACAAATACAAACACACTGAAAGAATATATGTGCATTACTGATGCAGGCAATGTTGGCATTGGGAACATTGCACCAGTACAGGCAGGATTGACAGTAGATAAAAAGGTCGGTGCAGTGAATGCAATGTTTGGCAGCGATACAACAGGTATTGCATTAGAAAGCAGTTTGCCCACCATTGCATTTAACAGTTATTATAATGGTGGAAGAAAATTTATGAGCAACGGTTTTGGTGGACTGGCTGGATTGAATAGTACAACAGGTGATTTTTATATACAAACATCCAATGCAACCGGTACTCCGGATGCTGCTGCAACTTTGTTGAATCGATTTAATATCAGCAGCGGTGGCAAAGTAGGTGTTGGCGGACCTTCGGGTGGCTCAATGCTTGAAGTAAGACCAGTTTCCGGCACTGCAGATCTGATGATAAATGCTCAGGTAGCGGGTGGAGATAATGCCATCATTCGTCTGAATAAAAATGGTACTGCTAATTATTCAACACTGCGTTTTATGAATACCGGCAGTTATGGATGGGATCTTGGTACGCAAGGTGATGATGATTTTAAACTGAATTATTTCCCCAATAATGTTACCGCAATGGAAGTGGAAAAGTCGAACTATCATGTAGCTTTCGGCACCAACGATTTTACAGAATATCTAACTTCAGCAGGCAGTATGAAGGCTTTCGGTGCTATTACAACAACCGGCAGCAACGGAGGCTTTGTTTTTACGGACAGATCAGATAATACTTATAGCGGCTGGAACTGGTATGCATCTGGCGGAACGGCAAAATTGTATCGTTATACAACCGGTGGTGATTTGCTTGCTGTTAATGCGTCAGGCAATCTTGGTATTGGAACTATTACGCCAACACTTGGTAAATTGGTAACCCGCGGAACCGTTGGCGCAACAGCAGCTATATTTGGCGATAATACAACAGGTGTTGCCATTGAGAATAATTATCCCGGAATTGCTTTCAATACCTATTATAATGGCGGCAGATTTTTTATTGCGAATGGCTACGGTGGTGTTATTGGATTAAATCCTACCAACAGCCGGATTGCTTTTTCCAATTCAACTACTTCAGGAACTGCCGGTGCCGCAGCTTCCACGGTAACAGATAAAATGTGGATAGATGCTGATGGTACAGTAAGTCTTGGCAGCAGTAACCTTGCGGCAGAAAATACTTCATTGGGAACCGGATATAAATTGAAAATATTCGGCAAGGCAATCGCAGAAGAAGTACGTGTGCAGTTAAGAGCCAGCTGGCCTGATTATGTTTTTCAAAATGATTATCACCTGATGCCATTGAATGAAATAGAAAATTATATCAAAGAAAATAATCACCTGCCGGGCTTTGAAAAAGCAGCGGTTGTAGAAAAAGAAGGCGCTGATCTTGGAGAAACACAACGCAAACTTTTAGAAAAGATTGAAGAACTCACTTTGCATATGATCAGCATTAACAAACGCGTGGAAGAACTGGAAAAGGAAAACAGTGCTTTGAAAAATAGATAAACGTTCAACAGATTTTTTACTGCATGAAATATTTAATTTTTATGAAAAAAATATTTTCGATATTCGTTTTCTTATTGCTGTCATTATTTACAACTATTGCTAGCGCGCAATTTTTAAAAAACGAATGTGCCACACCCTCTTCCACGCACGATTTTATGAAAGATATTGCACCGGGAACCTACAGAACACTGACCGGTATGCGTGTTATAAAAATGTATGTCGTTATTTATTCAGACAATGACGGAAGCAATCCTTCCATTGATGAACAGACATTAAAAAATGAAATTGCTTTCAGTAACACGATATACAACCAGGGCAGTATTTGTTTTTGTATAGTAGGAATTGAGTTCAGAAACAGCACGTCTAATAACAATCCTGCGGTCTATCAGGATTACACCAGCCAACAGGTCAGCGGTGCTTTCACCGTGTTTGTAGTGCATTCAATAGATGGCAATGTTGATGATACCGGAACATTCGGTTGGTCGCCCGCTGTCATTTCAACTTATATGGTAACCAAAAACGCGGGCTTTGGAACAAGAAGAACTTTTATTCATGAGATGGGACACGCACTGGGATTGGATCATACATTTAAAGGAACCGGTCATGATGCAGATAATCCCGGCACTGATGAGCTGGTGAATGGTTCCAACGGATCAACTGCAGGAGATTTTGTATCTGATACACCGGCTGATCCTTATAACAGATGCGGCACCGGAATAAACAGTTGCACATTTCCTTATACTGCACCATCTTGTGCCGACGCTAACAATGCTTCCTATCATCCGCAAATGCCAAACTTTATGAGTTACTGGCCAAATTATGGTTGCGACAGAACCATTTTTACACTTGGGCAATTTCAAAGAATGCGCGATGCAATTGATAATAATTCAACACTCAGCGTATTCCTTGCACCCGACAACATCGATATTACCAATGCAACTATTTCTTCCGGATTTGTAAAACAAGCTGCGAAGTATACCATGAATATTGGCAATATCGGCTCCGCCGGAAATTATACATTAACAGGAACAGTGCAGGCCGCATTCTCTTCCAACGTGATTGTTTTAAAACCAGGTTTTACAGCAACGCCAACAGGGACAGGTGTAGTAAGGGTGTTAGCTTCTACCTGTCAGTGAAGAGTTGATAATGTTGACAGGGTTAATAAAGTTAATAAGGTTGATGAAGAAATATCTTTCAACCTCCTTTTCTCTTTTATCCTCCTGGCGAAACTAAATAAAGAAGCCTCCCCAAAAACATATACATAAAACTCTGCCTAAATACTAAACGCCATATCAATAATTTCTCCCTGCTCCTTTGCATGTACTTTGGAATAACCTGATGCTGTAGATGCACTGGCCTGGCGACTGATGACATATAAATTGATCGTGGTTAAATTCATTCTTAAAAAACTGGCAGCTCCCATATTCAGCGGTTCTTCCTGCACCCAATGCCAGATGGCTTTACTGTATTTTTTATACAGTTCATTCAACTGCTGTTGCGGCAAAGGATAGATCTGTTCCAGTCTTACAATGGCAACATCCGTTCTGTTTTCTTTTTGCCGGCGTTCCGCCAGATCAAAATACATTTTGCCTGAACAGAGCAATACTTTTTTTACACCCGCTGCATCTTTGATCAGTTCATCATCGATCACTTCTTTAAAACCGCCTGTTGTAAATTCATTGATATGACTATAACTCCCCGGATGACGGAGATTTGCTTTGGGCGAAAAATTAATGAGTGGTTTTCTAAACGGCCACGCCAGTTGCCTGCGCATGGCATGAAAGAAATTTGCAGCGGTTGTAATATTTGTTACTACCATGTTCAGTTCAGCACATTGCTGTAAAAAACGTTCCATTCTTGCACTGCTGTGTTCCGGCCCCTGTCCTTCATATCCGTGGGGCAACAACATCACAACACCATTCATACGCTGCCACTTTGTTTCAGCGGCTGCAATAAACTGATCGATCATTGTCTGCGCACCGTTACAAAAATCTCCAAACTGCGCTTCCCATAAAACCAATGCATTCGGATTGGCCATGGCATAACCATATTCAAAACCCAGCACCGCATATTCACTCAGTAAAGAATTATAAATCCGGAAGGGCGCCTGTGATTCAGTAAAATTATTCAGGCGGTTGTAACCGATATTGGTTGATTCATCAAACAGTTCAGCGTGGCGGTGACTGAATGTTCCGCGTTTAACATCCTGTCCGCTCATGCGCACATCTTTTCCTTCGGTGAGTAAGCTGCTGTAAGCCATCAGTTCGCCGGTGCTCCAGTCAACCTTTTCACTATCCTCAAATAATTTTATTTTATCCTGGATAAGTTTCTCAACCTTCTTCAATGGTTTAAAATCTGCGGGCCATTTCATCAGGCCACTGAACAGCATTTTGAATTGTTCTGTACTGATCGCTGTTACAGGCGATGCATTGAAATCGTCTGCTGTAGCCCTTCTCAGGCTTCTCCACCATTCTTCAGGTTTCTGATAAGTGTAAGGCAAAGGATTCTGTTTGATCTCATCCAGCCTTTCCTGCAACTGTCCCCAGAACTGCTGTTCCATTTCCTTAGCCATTACCTGTGCATCCGGTTCGCCATTCTGTATCAGGAACTGTGTATACACTTCTCTTGGGTTGGCGTGCTTATCAATAATATTATACAATTGCGGCTGCGTGAACTTTGGCTCATCGCCCTCGTTATGACCATGCCGGCGGTAGCAAACCATATCAATAAAAATATCGCTGTTGAATTCCTGGCGGTAATGTGTGGCAATCTCCACTGCTTTTACAACTGCTTCCGGATCATCGCCATTTACATGAAAGACCGGAGCCTGTACCATTGCGGCAACCGATGTACAATAATCAGAACTGCGGGCATCATCAAAATCTGTAGTAAATCCAATTTGATTATTGATCACAAAATGAATCGTGCCGCCGGTATAATAACCTTCCAGCTTACTCATCTGTAATACTTCGTAAACAATTCCCTGGCCTGCAACTGAAGCATCACCATGAATGAGTATCGGTAATATTTTATCAAAATCACTATCATACAAAACATCGGCCTTGCTTCTTGAAAAGCCCACCACCACCGGATCTACTGCTTCCAGGTGTGAAGGATTGGGGCAAAGTTTCAGGTGCACACGATTACCATTGTTGGTCTCCACTTCACTGCTGTAACCCATATGATATTTTACATCGCCGCTTCCCATTGTTGTGTCTGCTGGTGCCGATCCCTCAAATTCATTAAAGATATTCTGGTAGGTCTTGCCTAAAATATTTGCCAGTATATTCAGTCTTCCGCGATGCGCCATACCGATCACGACTTCCTTTACATTATTTCCTGCAGCGGTATTGATAATTGCATCGAGCGCAGCAATTGTTGTTTCGCCGCCTTCCAGACTGAATCTTTTCTGCCCGATGTATTTAGTGTGCAGAAATTTTTCAAACATAACACCTTCATTCAGTTTTTGAAGAATGCGTTTTTTCTGTGGAAGACTAACGGGCTCAAGCATTTTTTTCTCAATCGCATTCGTGAGCCAGTCTATTTTTTTCTGATCACTGATATATTTAAATTCAACACCAAGATGGCCTGTATAACATTTCTCCAGGTGATCGATAATGGTACGGAGTGGCGCAGCGCCCAGTCCGATGAGGTTTCCGGCATTAAAAGTTTTATCAAGGTCAGCTTCACTTAATCCGAAAAAATCCAGTTCAAGATTTGCACCCCGGTCCTTGCGCTGACGGATGGGATTGGTATCTGCAAGAAGATGCCCTTTGTTCCGGTAGCCGAGTATTAATCTGTACACGCGGATCTCACTCATCCAGTCTGTGCTGCGGGGCGCAGGATAATCTGCTGTTCCGTTAACTGCTGCGGTACCGTTAGTTGGTTTGGTTACGCCGGCATTGCTAACAGCAAAATCAAATCCTTCAAAAAATTTACGCAGGTCTGCATCAACACTATTCGGATCTTTTACAAAATCATTGTATAAATTTTCAACGTAAGATGGATGGGAACTGGTGATGAACTGAAAATCTTTCATAAAAGGGAATAACAATTTTTGGGGGCCAGCATTACGGCTTTGCCGGGCATCGTTGCGTCGCACACTTGTACTTTGTTGCAGGAATGATCATTTTTTCAGGATCATTATAAGCCGCAGACCATCCGGAAAAGCCATAGCCGCCGTGTCGGCAAATATCGGTTATTTATGCTTTAAAACGATCCTCTTTTTAAGCAGGTTGGTGAGCATCATTGCTATGAGGCCGCTTAGTAATACATATCCTGCAAAAAAGTAAAAGCCCGCTTCCAGATTTGCTTTTGTATTTTCCATGGCATTGGCGCCGAGGAAAGCTACAAAAATGCTGATGGCAAAAACGTCTGCCATGGCCCATTTGCTGATGGCATTTACAAAGTGCTGCCAGCGTGGGTTGGGATGTTTTGATAAGAGTAGATAAAAAACAACTATGGATTTTACGATCGGGATAAGGATACCGAACAAAAAAATCAACAGGAACGGCCAGTAATTTCCTGAGTCCCAAAGGTTTTCCAATGTACCCAATACGCTTCGCTTTTCATTGAAAAGATTCATATCGATGTCAACAATAAAATGTTTTTGCAGATTAATATCGATCTGAAGCATATCAAGTGTCCACCCCAAACCCAGCAAAACAAGTGAGGTGATATGAAGTCCAAGCAATATAAAACGGTTCATATTATTAATTTAATGATGAAGAACTCAAAAATTATCCGTTATTAATTCTGAATTTTTAAATGCATTCCCTTATCTTTGCCGCCCAAAATAAAGAATAGTTATGGCAAATCATGCAGCCACCAAAAAAGATGTACGTCAAAGCAGCAAACGCAATGAGCGCAACCGTTACAATGGTAAAACCACCCGTAATGCTATCCGCGATATCAAAGCAGTAACTGTAAAGCAAGAGGCAGAAGGACAATTACCCGTTGTTGCTTCTATGATCGATAAAATGGCTAAACGTGGTATCATTCACAAAAATAAAGCAGCCAATCTTAAAAGCAAGCTTGCTAAGAAAGTGAACGCTCTTGCAAAATAATATCGCCGATTAAGATAATATTATACGCCCGTCAAATTCAATACTGACGGGCATTTTTGTTGATAAATTAATATTGCACCGCAGCAGCTATCTGTTAGTTTTGCCGCTCTATATTTTACAATTTTTATCATGAAGAAATTTTGCCATTTATTACTGCTGTTAACGATCGGCAGTACACAGATCATTGCTCAGGGTACTGAAACTTTTATAAATATTCCTACTGTAACGCCGAGTTCATACCTGGCGCGTACATGGACGGGCGATAACGGTCTTACCTGGAATGCCACCGACGCCCGTACCGATCAGACCATCACCGGGAAGGCCATCACCATACGCAATGGTTCCGTAACCTGTACCGGTATTCCGAATGGCGTAGGCACATTAAGTTTTAGTCACGTACAATTTTTTACCGGATCCAACCCGGTTCTGGAAGTTTATATCAATAATATCCTGATCGGCACCGCCAATCCCACCGCAACTGCTGCCACTGCCACTTTCAGCAATATCAATGTGGGCGGAGCTTTCAGCCTGGAGATCAGGCAGGTGACCTCAGGCCTCCGTATCGGTATTGACGATGTTACCTGGACCTCATTCGGCGGAACGCCCTGTTCAGAACCAACTTCACAACCAACCAATCTGCAACTTTCTTCCACACCAACAACTGTTTCCGGAAGTTTTACAGTTGCGGTTCCCGTACCGGATGAATACCTTATTATCAGAAGTACATCAGCATCCTTATCTGTAAATCCGGTTGACGGAACAACTTATACTGCAGGTCAGGTTATCGGCAATGGCGTTGTAGTTCAGTTTGACGCCATCAATACTTTTACGGATAACGGACTTACTCCTTCCACTACTTATTATTATTTTGTATTTGCAGATAATAGTCAGAATTGTAGCGGAGGCCCGAATTATCTAACAACATCCCCTTTAACATTAAGTGCAACAACTCCTGCTGTGCCTCCCTGTACTGCACCTTCTGCTGCAGCAACCAGCCTGCAACTGGCTGCTTCTGCTTCAAGCATTTCAGGATCTTTTACTGCTGCGGCTGGCGCTAACCGTTATCTTGTTGTGAGAAGTCTGACCAATAGTTTATCAGCAAGTCCCGTAAATGGTACGGTTTATACAACAGGGCAATCATTTGGTGGAGGAACAATTGTGAGTTACAGTTCGGCTACCAGTTTTGCAGCCGGCGGACTTAATCCGACAACTACCTATTACTTTTTTGTTTTTGCAGCAAGCGGTGATTGTACAGGTGAACCCTTTTATAACAATACGGCTTTAACCGGTTCTGCCATTACTACCAATGGTTTTAATGATGCTGCCTATTATGCAACGGCAACCGGTACCTGCCAGACATTAAAAACAAATCTTAAGAATATTATTTCGGCTAATACCACCGTGCTTAGCTATACCCCAGGTTTGTGGAATGCTTATTATTATACCGATCAGCACCGCAATGATGCCAATACCGCAACCATTATCTGGGATATGTATTCTGATAATCCTGCCGGAGCAGAGCCTTATACCTATACCTGGGGAACAAATCAATGTGGCAGTTACAGTGGTGAAGGCAATTGCTACAACCGCGAACATTCCATGCCGCAATCTTATTTTAATTCGGCCGAACCGATGGTGAGTGACCTGCATCATATATTCCCTGTGGATGGTAAAGTAAATGGTGAGCGTAATAATTATCCTTACGGAGAAGTTACTTCACCCACTATTACTACACAAAACGGAAGTAAACTCGGTACCGGTAATAATTTCGGATATACCGCAACTGTATTTGAACCGCGTAATGAATACAAAGGAGACTTTGCCCGCGCACAATTATATATGGCGGTGCGGTATGAAGATGTGATCAATACCTGGTACAGCAATGGTTCTGCCAATGATGTATTATTAAGTCCGGCCGATCAGCCGAATGCTGTTAGCCGTAAACTGCAGGTGTTCGACGACTGGTATATTCAGCTATTATACAAATGGCATTTACAGGATCCCGTAAGTCAAAAAGAAATTGACCGTAACAATGCGATCTATGATACGCTGATCAATGATGGCGGCCTTAAAAAACAAGGGAACCGCAATCCGTTTGTTGATCATCCTGAATTTGTGTCGATGATCTGGCAGTGTTCAGTAATTCCTGTTACGCTGATCGATTTTAAAGCAACCAAAACTTCCAATGCAATTATGCTGCAATGGTATGCAACCCGGGAAACCAATTTTAAGCAATACATAATAGAGAGAAGTATTAATGGGATAAATTATACAGCCATCGGAACAGTTGCAGGGCAAAATCTTGCGAATTATTCTTTCAGCGATGATAAACTTCCGGATGTACAAACTATTTATTACCGGCTGAAACTGATCGACATTGATGAAAGTTTCAATTACAGTAAAATTGTTTCTGTAAGATTGAATAAATTGTTTGATGCGACTGTTTACCCCAATCCTGCAAAAGATCTGGTTACATTGAAACTGCAGTCTGCTCCGGCAGCGAACGGTACAATGATCATCAGTGATATTACCGGAAGAACTGTTAAGCAACAGCGAACTTCAGGCGGACAAAGCAGCATTGAAACAGATATCAGGTATTTACCTTCCGGGAGATATTTTATAAAACTGGTAACGGGCCAGCAGGTGATTACCCAAAGCTTTATGATATACAGGTAAGCCGGATTTAATTTTTATAAATAAAAGTCAGATCCCAGGATCTGACTTTTTTATTGCAGGATGCGTTTAAGTCTGACGCAGGTTAAGTTTTTAACGTTGGTTAATGCATGGTTATTAAAACTGCTGGTATATTCTTTTAAAGATGTTTAGAGTAAACTTGTATTACAATTAAACTTTAAAAATCTATTATGAAAAAGTTATTATTATCAATGATTGCAATCGGGGCAATGGTAAGCGCGTCTTTTGCGCAGACAACCCCAAAGAAACCTGTTGCTATAAAACCCATTACTGCCACAACAGTAAAACCTGTTACTGCTACGGTTAAACCAACAGCAGTTAAACCGGTAACTACCACTACAGTTAAACCAGTTGCAACAACAACGTCTACCGTTCCGTTAAAAAAAGATGGTACGCCTGATAGAAGATACAAAGCAACTACGCCCCCGGCAGGACCATTGAAAAAAGATGGCACACCTGATAAAAGGTTCAAGGCAAATAAGAAAAATTAATGTTTTAGTGTTTTGGAACAGATAATGAAAGAGCCGCTGCAGAGTGGCTCTTTTTTTTGCAAAAGATCAATGCTCTATTCCGGTACTACAAACCGGAAGCCCATACCATGAATGGTTTCAAGCATTAATGACGGATCGGCTTTTAACAGCTTCCGGATCCTGGTCATAAAAACATCCATACTTCTTCCTAAAAAATAATCGCCCTTTCCCCAAACGGCCACCAGTATCTCTTCACGTTTTAATATTTTGTTGGGATGCTGGCAAAGGAACTTCAGCAGGTCTGCTTCGCGTTTTGTAACCGTAATAATTCCATCAGGCGTGATGGCTTTGAGTTTATCAAACTGAAAATTTATTTTGCCCACCGTAAATTCTTCGAGAGAATCGCCGAACATTTTTTTTGTACGTCTTAAAAACACTTCCATCTTCATCAGCAGTTCCTGCATCTGAAAAGGTTTTACGATATAATCATCAGCGCCTTTCCGGTAACCCTCGATTTTATCTTCCAGTAAGGCTTTTGTACTGATAAAAATAATCGGCATGATATCACTTTGCTGCCGGATTTTTTTTGCAACAGAAAAGCCATCCTTAACCGGCATCATAATATCAAGCAGGCAGATATCAAATGCATCTTTATCAAATGCATCCAATGCAATCTGTCCATTCAAACAATGTGTAACAGCATACCCTTCCTCTTCCAGTGTATCCTTCATAATATCACCCAGGTGTATATCATCTTCTGCCAGCAGTACATTTGCCTTGATTGCCATATTTATCAGTTTACGGGTAAAATAATTTTAAATTCAGTTCCGATACCTTCCACACTGTTCACTTCAAGCTGCCCATGATGCAGATCGATGATCTTTTTTGTAAAATATAAACCGAGGCCGAGGCCTTTCGCATTATGTATATTTCCGCTTTGCGCCCGGTAAAATTTCCTGAATATTTTTTTTGTATCTGCCACCGAAATGCCAATGCCATTGTCTTTTATACTGATATAATATTTTGATCCGTTTCCTTTTGTTGTAATAATAACTTTGGGTGTAACTGAATATTTGATCGCATTATTTACCAGGTTAAAAATGGCGAGATATAAATTATCATGGTCTGCATTGACCAGGTGATTATCATCTTCTGCTTCAAAAATTATTTCGCCGTTATTCTGAACCAGGATCGGTTCAAGTTGCGCGATGGCAGTCCTGATCAATTCGTTCACATTTACCTGCGTTTTTTCAAGCGTCAATTGATATTTATCAGTAACAACCGTTTTAATTAATGTCTGGATATGCTTTTTTAAATAGTCTGTCTGGTATTTAATAGAAGAAACGTATTTATTGTACTTGTCGGTTTGCGAAATGATATTTGGTTTCTGTAAAGCATCTGTAGAAAGTTCAATCACGGTAAGCGGTGTACTGAATTCATGTGTAACATTATTAATAAAATCCTTCTGGATATCATTCAGAAATTTCTGTCGGTAAAGATAGTAGGTGCTGGCGCCCAATGCCAGCAATAGCACCAGCAGCAGCACGCCGGTCACGATCCAGTTGCTCATATTGCTGATGATATATTTATTGCGGTTGGGAAAATCAAGGTAAACGTAAGAGTAATCTGTTTTCAGTTCCGGCGCATCGACTGCGATCATTTCAGGATGCAATGAAACGGGGGAAGATAAAAAAGCCT
This sequence comes from Ferruginibacter sp., assembly GCA_040003235.1. Classification (GTDB taxonomy): domain Bacteria; phylum Bacteroidota; class Bacteroidia; order Chitinophagales; family Chitinophagaceae; genus Ferruginibacter. Next base: position 19,381 of record JBDUCW010000015.1, read on the forward strand.
CATACATATATTTTTTTTCCTGCTGATCGTATAATGCAACTTTGCAGGCCGTGTACACTTTAAAATCATCAAACTCACCAATGAGTGAGTTCAGCAAAGAATCTTTAATGGGAGATTTATTGATCCTGAATATAAAAGTATTTTCACTTGGTTGCTGGATCAGTTTGGCAAACTGTAATCCAGGCTCATTGAACAGTTCAAGGTCTTCATACAATCCGCGGATACTTTTAATCACGGAAGTATTGAATTCATTTTTTTCGAAAGAATAAGTTTTATTGAGCCAGTGCAACTGAAAGCCAATAATCACGGAGATCAGAATGGTAGTGATGAATATGATGAGCCGTGTTATAGATGAACGCATTCCTGTATTGAGATGAGTTGTAAAGTTGAAAAGATTATTGATATAAAAATTCGTTTTCACGGTTAAACAATGGTTAATGGAAAGATCATGTGTAAATGTGAAGATGTGGAGATGTGCAAAGGTGCAAATACATTTCTATAATTAATGGCCAAACAAATTTTCCGAATCACCAAATTTCCAAATCTTCATATCTTCACATCTACACATCTACACATCACATTTGCAAATTACAAATCATCTTTTATGCGCACGAAAATACTATTGCCTGTATTCATTCTCATTTCGTATTACAGTAATGCGCAGCAATGCCGTTTTGAAATAAGCAACGGAAAACAGAGCGCTACCTATTTTGAAGCGGTGAATTGGTATAAAGATCTTGACAGGTCTTCCGCAATGATCTCAGTAAAAGAAATGGGACCGACAGATGCAGGATATCCTTTGCATCTTGTGATGCTGAGCAGTGATGCAAAATTTGATCCCGTAAAATGGCATCAACAAAAAAAGGCGGTGATCCTGGTCAATAACGGCATTCATCCAGGTGAACCCGACGGGATTGATGCAAGTATGATGCTGGTGAGAGATCTTGCAAAAGGAAAAATAAAATTACCCAACAATATTGTGATCGCTTTTATACCGGTATATAATATCGGCGGATGTCTGAACAGGGGAACCAGTTCGCGTGTAAACCAGAATGGGCCTGAAGAATACGGCTTTAGGGGTAACTCGGAAAATCTTGACCTGAACCGCGATTTTACAAAATGTGATAGTAAGGAAGCAAGAACATTTACAGAAATATTTCATTTTCTTGACCCGGATATTCTGATAGACAATCATGTCAGTGACGGAGCAGATTACCAGTATACCATGACCATGCTCACGACTCAATATGATAAATTGGGAGCTGATCTGGGAGGCTGGTTAAAAGATACATTCGAACCACAATTGTTCAGCGGCATGAAAGAAAAAAATTGGGAAATGACACCTTATGTAAATTTTGAAACAGCAGATTTTGACAAGGGTATGGAAATGTTTTATGATCCGCCAAGATATTCTTCAGGTTATGCGGCATTGTTTGGCAGCATCGGTTTTATTCCTGAAACGCATATGCTGAAGCCTTATACAGACCGGGTTAAAAGTACGTATGCATTTATGCAGACAATGATTGAAAAAGTTTCGTTGAATGCAACTGCTCTTTTGATGCAACGCAGTCATGCAAAAATGGAATTGATGAAAGAACATTCATATCCTTTGTCATGGGATACAGATAGTTCAAAGTCTGGCAACCTCTCCTTTAAAGGATATGAGACCGGGCATAAAACAAGTGAAGCAACCGGGCTTCAGCGTATTTATTATGACCATAGTAAACCTTATGAAAAATCTATAAAATATTTCAATGTGTTCAAGCCGATGAATATTGTTACGGCTCCTAAGGCTTATGTCATTCCGCATGGCTGGCAAAATGTAACCGACCTGCTTAAACTCAACGGTGTAATAATGCAGCAACTAAAAACTGATACAAGCATTGAAGTGACTGCATATCATATTGACGATTATAAAACCTTACCAAGGCCTTATGAAAAGCATCATAAGAACAGTTCAGTAAAAGTTTCAGCTTCGGTTCAGACGGTAAAATTCTTAAAAGGCGATTACCTGATCCTGCTGAACCAGTTTGCCAACCGCTATATTGTTGAAATGCTGGAACCTACAGGCGATGACAGTTTTTTTGCCTGGAATTTTTTTGATGCCATTCTTCAACAGAAAGAGGGCTACAGCGATTACCGTTGGGAAGACATAGCTGCTGTTGTACTGAAAAACAATCCGGCTTTAAAAGAAAAGCTGGAAGCTAAAAAAAAGGAAGATGCCAGGTTTGCTGCCAGCGGCCCTGCGCAGCTCGATTTTATTTATAAGAATTCTGTTTATTATGAGCCGGCACATTTGCGATATCCGGTATATAGAATTAATTAAGAATTAAAAGTTTCGTCAATTTGTTAGCTCATTCCGAAATTGAAATCATTTTCAACCGGGCAAGAACTCTTAATTTTTAATTCTAAAAATTAATTAGTGCCTCGGTCTGCAACAAAGAATACAAAAAGACCTGTTTTATCGGTGAAAATCCCTACTTTTGCAGCCCCAAACTATTATTTGGGAATTAAACTATTTTTTAAACAAACAAAAATTCAGGGAAATGCAGAATTACGAATTGATGGTGATTTTTACCCCTGTGCTGTCTGAAGACGACTTTAAAGCCGCTCAGAAGAAATACGCTGCCCTTGTTACAGACAATGGCGGGACTGTAGTGCACTCTAATCCCTGGGGACTAAAATCACTGGCCTACCCTATTGCCAAAAAGACCACCGGGATCTATTGGGTAATGGAATATGTAGCGCCAACCGACTTCAATGAGAAGCTGAAAACTCAGCTGTTGCGTGACGAATCTGTTATGCGTCACATGTACACCGCACTCGATAAATACGCCGTCGAGTACAATACAAAAAAGAGAAGTGGCGTATCATCTAAAACTGCAGAAAAAGCGGAGGCATAATCATGGCAAAAAATGAAATCAAATACTTAACGGCCATCAAGGCTGAGAAGCGCCCGAAAAAATATTGCCGCTTTAAAAAATTAGGCATTCATTATATCGATTATAAAGATGCTGAATTTTTGAAAAAATTTCTGAATGAGCAGGGCAAACTGTTGCCACGCCGTCTTTCCGGTAATTCATTGAAATACCAACGTAAGGTGAGCGAAGCAATTAAAAAAGCCCGCCAGATGGCAATCTTACCATACGTAACAGATCTTTTGAAATAGAATACAGTTCATGGACCATTGTCTATGGACAAACAGATTTTTTCACCACCCTAATTCTTCTTTTAGCAAGGGATGAAAGTCCGCCACGGCGGGTTGGGTAAAAATGCAAAATCATGCAGGTAATATTAATTCAGGATGTAAATAATTTAGGGGGTTCCAATGAACTGGTAACTGTAAAGAACGGTTACGGCCGCAACTACCTTATTCCGCAAAAGATGGCCATTGAAGCAAGCCCTTCTAATCTTAAAATGCTGGAAGAACGTAAAAAACAGCAGAATAAGAAAGAAGCCAAGTTGTTGGCTGAGATCAACAGTGTAATTGCTGCACTGCAATCTGGTCCGGTTAAAATCGGCGCCAAGACAGGAACCAGCGGAAAGATTTTCGGCAGCGTAACTTCAGTTCAGATTGCCCGCGCAATCCGCGAACAGAAGGGATACGAGATCGACCGTCGCAGGATCAGCATCAATGAAGAAGTAAAAGAATTGGGTATGCACAAAGCTACCATTGATTTTGGCAACGGTAATACAACCGAAGTTGAAATAGAAGTAGTAGCAGAGTAATCCTTTTTAAAATAGCTTTAAAAACCTTTTCCGGAAACGGAGGAGGTTTTTTTATGCATGGACGCCAGCAAGGGGTTATTTTGAAAATAGTTGGTTTTTTCATCAAAACTCCTATCTTTATGCCGCTTTAATGGTTTTAGTATTTCTCGTTTGGCTGATGTAGCTTCCCAAAGTAGTATTCAGTTCATTGTAGCAACTAAGTCATTACAGTTTTTATTTATTAATTTTTTAAACGTTTTACAATGAACATTTACGTTGGAAATCTCAGCTGGACAATGACTGATGATGATCTCAGCAATCTCTTCACTCAATTTGGCTCGGTAACGAGTGCAAAAATCCTTAAAGACAAAATGAACGGCCGTAGTAAAGGCTTTGGTTTTGTTGAAATGGAAAATGCTGAAGAAGCGCAAGCCGCTATCAGCAACCTGAACGAAACAGAAGTTCAGGGTCGCAAAATCGTAGTTAACGAATCTCAACCACGCCAGGAAGGCGGTGCAGGCGGTGGTGGTGGATTCAAAAAACGTAGCTTCGGCGGCGGCGGAAGCGGCGGCGGCGGCGGTTACAAAAAGAGCTACGGTGGTGGCGGCGGCGGTGGATATGGCGGCGGCGGCGGCGGAAGCCGTGGCGGTGGTGGTGGATACGGCGGCGGCGGTAATCGCAGCGGCGGTAGTGGTGGATACAATAAAGATTATTAATTGTATTAGATATACCAGCTTAAAAGTCCTTCCGGAAACGGGAGGACTTTTTTATTGGACTATAGTCAATAGTTAATGGTCCATAGAGAAATGTATGATCAGGAAAATGTTTTTTTGTAACCGTGAACCATTGACCATCGACTTTCTTTCCTAAATTCGTTATATGATACAACGCAAACAAACGCTTTGGCTTTTACTTGCAGCAGCTTGTGGTTTTTTAAGTTTTAAACTTCCTTTCTACAGCGGCACTACGGCAACAGAAATATCTCATAAATTACTGGCCACTGAAAATTTTCTGCTGATCATTACTACTTCTGTTATATCACTACTGGCGCTCGTTGTAATTTTTTTATTTCGTCAAAGAGTGCTGCAACTGAGGCTTTGCATACTTGGAATATTACTGGAAGCCCTGCTCATTTTTCTTTATTACCGCGAGGTACAGAATTTTATTCCCAAAACAGGAACTTATTCTTTGACTGCACTGTTGCAGGGCGCCATCGTATTCTTTTACTTTATTGCTGCGAAAGATATCAATCGTGATGAGAAGATGGTAAAGGATAGTGACAGGCTGAGATAATTCCTGAGGCGGGGCTCATTCTATTTACATTTTTTATTATACAGTTTGATGATTTTTTTAAAGCTGTAGATCCTGTAATCCATCAAACCCCAGATTTCATCGGATATTTTATTACAATAATTCATGAGTTGTTTTAACTGATCTACATAGATACGCTGCTGATTGATCATCGAATAATTATAACCCGGTCGGTCGTCACCGTTATAAGGCCTTGATATGGCATAGGACACAACCATTTGTTCCGGCTGCGGATCTGCAGGCCTTTTCACAAAGTAATATTGAATCCTGTTTTTATCAACAGCAAAGTATAGGTTCATTTTTTCCGTGGTGTAAATTTGTTTTACCAACATACTTGTATCATACACTTCATCGTGATAAGTAGTATTTTGAACTGTTTCAATATTGTCATTATAAGTACGCAACATACCATGCCAGATTAAAAACAATTCATTGCCCGAAAATAAACTGCGTACTGAATCTGGGTTCACCTGCTTTATTATGTGCCCTGCATCTGAAAGTTCTATTTTTCCCGAAGAAAGAACATAAGTTCCGTGTAAGGTATCTCCCGTAACCATTACTATAAAACTGTTTTTTTGAGCAGCCAGGCATAAACCTGAAAAAAGGAAAAGAGAAAATATAATAGTTTTCATAATCGTATTATAAGAATAAAAATAAATTGTGTGAGGCCAATCAAAATATTTTTGTATCCAGTTATAGAAATTTTCCGGTATAACTTTCTTTACATTTTTTAAGATCAATTGGCTTGCCTTCAAATACCAGGTTCCCGCCTGCATTGCCGGCCTCAGGCCCAAGATCAATTACCCAGTCTGCACTTTTGATCACATCTGTATTGTGTTCTATTACTAAAATGGAATGTCCCTGTTCAATCAATGCATTGAAAGAAGCCAATAGTTTTTTAATATCATTGAAATGAAGTCCCGTTGTAGGTTCATCAAAAATAAATAAGATCGTGCCCTGCGATTTTCCTTTACCAAGAAAGGAAGCGAGTTTTACCCGTTGTGCTTCACCACCTGATAATGTGTCTGATGACTGACCAAGTTTTACATATCCCAAACCGACATTACTGAGTGGCTGTATTTTTTTAGCAACATCCGTTTCGTTGCTGAAAAAATCAATGGCTTCATCCACACTCATTTCAAGTACATCATAAATATTTTTATCATTTACTTTTACTTCCAGCACTTCTTCTTTAAAACGTTTGCCATTACATACATCGCAGGTCAGGTGCACATCTGCGAGGAACTGCATTTCAACCACCTGTTCGCCCTCCCCTTTACAGGCGTCACATCTGCCGCCATCTACATTAAAAGAAAAATGCTTGGGCATAAATCCCCTCATTTTGCTTAATGGTTGTTTTGCAAACAATTCGCGGATCTCATCATAAGCTTTTATATAAGTCACCGGATTGCTTCGTGATGATTTGCCGATCGGATTCTGATCCACCATTTCTATCTGCGAGATATAATCAACATCCCCCGTGATGCTTTTATGTATGCCTGCTTTATCACCAAACTCTCCTTTTAATTTATTGAGTGCGGGATATAATATCTGTTTTACCAAAGTTGTTTTACCACTGCCACTTACACCACTCACAACACACAACACATTCAATGGAAACTCAACATTAATATTCTTTAAATTATTTTGACGTGCACCATTTACTTTAATGCTACGGTTCCATTTACGTACATTCTTCGGAGGTTCTATTTGTAATTGTCCGCTCAGATATTTTCCGGTAAGACTTTTTTTATTGCTGATGAGCTCATCATAATTACCTGCTGCAATTACTTCACCGCCAAGGTGACTGGCCAATGGCCCCATATCAATAATATGATCAGCTTCACGCATCATCATTTCATCATGTTCAACAACAACAACAGTATTACCAAGGTCTCTGAGTTCTTTCAATACTCTTATCAAACGTTCGGTATCTCTACTATGCAAACCAATAGATGGTTCATCAAGAATATACAATGAGTTGGTAAGATTACTGCCGAGACTTCGCGTAAGTTGTATACGCTGGCTTTCCCCGCCACTCAAAGAATTCGCCAGGCGGTTTAATGTAAGATAGCCAAGACCTACGTCTAGCAGGGTTTTTATGCGATGATTGATTTCGATCAAAATTCTTTTCGAAACCTGCCGGTCATATTGATTCAGTTGCAGTTTTTCAAACCATTGCTGCAGATCTTTTACAGGCAGTTCACAAAGTTCGCCAATATGTTTATCATGTACTTTTACATAGAGCGCTTCTTTGCGCAGACGGTATCCGTGACATTCAGTGCATAATGTCCGGCCACGATAACGGCTTAATAAAACGCGGTATTGTACTTTATACAGGTTCGCTTCCACTTCTTTGAAAAATGCATTAATACCCTGAACGCCTTTATCACCTTCCCATAAAATTCTTGATTGCTCATCCGTCAGATCAATGATCGGTTTATGAACAGGAAAATTTATTTTTTTTGCACCCGCTATAAAGTGTTCTTTCCACAGACCAAGCTTCTCTCCTTTCCATGGCGCAACAGCCCCTTCATATAAACTGAGTTGTTTGTCCGGAATGATCAGGTCTGGATCAATACCCAATATCTGTGAAAATCCTTCACAGGTTGGACAGGCCCCATAAGGATTATTAAAAGAGAAAAGATTGGGAACCGGTTCTTCAAAAGAAATTCCGTCCAGTTCAAATTTATTACTGAAGTGCAGTTTTTTACTTTCGTTTATTTCAAGATACAATTCACCCTCACCCTCATAGAATGCAGTAACAGCGCTGTCTGCAATACGATGCTTATCATCTTCATCAAATTCTTTTACCACAAGACGGTCAACCAGAATTGATAATTGAGAATTGATAATTGATAATTTTTTCTGGTCAAGCAGTTCTTCTATTCTTATAATCTCTTTTCCATTATACAAGCGGCTGAAACCTTTTTGCATGAGTATGTTCAGCTCTTCTTTTACTTCCCTGTTTTTTGATTGTTTGAACGGAACAAGCATTAATACCTTATCACCTGCTTTTAAATCACTGATCGTTTTTACCACATCGGTAACATCATCTTTCTTCACTTCTCTTCCACTGACAGGACTGATGGTCTTACCAATTCTTGCAAACAGTAAGCGCAGGTAATCATAAATTTCCGTCATGCTTCCTACTGTACTTCTTGGCGTACGGGTAATTACTTTCTGTTCGATTGCAATGGCAGGACAAAGTCCTTTGATATAATCAACATCAGGTTTGTTCATGCGCTGCATGAACTGACGTGCATAGGCACTAAGACTTTCTGCATATCTCCGTTGCCCTTCTGCAAACAAAGTATCAATGGTTAAGGAAGATTTTCCTGAACCTGACACACCTGTTACCACTACTAATTTATTACGGGGTATTTCAACGGTTACATTTTTTAAATTATGTACCCTTGCTCCTTTGATCAGAATTGAATTAGTATTTTTTTCTGATGTTGCCGGTTTTTTAACTGCTGTTTTTGTTACCATTGTGAAGAGGGGCAAAATTAAAACCTGCTGCCCGAAATGTAAAAGTTTTCTTAAAACCTATGATGAAAGTTCTACGTAACTAACAAAGTCAATAATTTTAAGTTCAAGATCAGCCAAAAAAATAATTGAGAAAAAGTTTGGCAGTTTAAAAATTATCATTATTTTCACAGTTCCAATATCCAATAAAGTGAAAAGCCTGACAGCCTATCTTATAGACTTCTACGCTTAAATTCCCCTTATTGGTTTATCCAAACAAGTTCCTAAACCAAAAAACGTAGAAGTAATGAAATGCTTTAACAATCTCACAGACCAGCAATTAATTCATCTGTACATGGAAGGAGACGCTGATGCGCTCGCAACCATCGTTTTACGCTACAAAGACAAAATTTACACGTCTATTTATCTCCTTGTAAAAGACAAGTACCTGGCGGAAGACATTTTCCAGGATGTTTTTATACGGGTGATCGATACACTAAAAGGCGGCCGCTACACAGATGAAGGAAAATTTTTACCATGGGCAATGCGTATTGCACACAATATGTGTGTAGATCATTTCCGCAAAGTAAAACGTAGTCCCAGCATTAAAACAAGCGATGACCGTGACATTTTTGAAGTACTGAACTTCAGCGAGCCAGGTGCTGATCACCGCATTATGCAGAACCAGAGTCATGACCGTGTTCGCAGGATGATTGACGAATTACCGGAAGACCAGCGCGAAGTGATCATTATGCGTCATTATGCAGATCTCAGTTTTAAAGAAATTGCAGACTTGACAAAGTGCAGTATCAACACAGCCTTAGGCCGTATGCGTTACGGGTTGATCAACCTAAGGAAAATGATGACTGAAAAACAGATCGCTCTATAAATAAATTACTGTAACTCCTCCAATATTGACCCTGCTTCGGCAGGGTTTTCTTTTTATTTTCCTGATTTCAGGAATGCCTCATATCCGCAGGCAAGCCATTTTGCGTACTGGCTTTTGTCGGGAGTATATCCAACAGGAGGCGTAAGTAGTTTTCCATCCGGAGAAATTAAAACATACCAAGGCTGCGATACTGCATTAAAGTTTTCTGATTGCAATGTGGCCCATTTATCTCCGATTGTAATAATTTTTTTTGATGAACCATCTTTAGCCTTATATATAAACTGATCTTCTTCCGGTAAGTTTTTTTTATCATCTACATACAGGGAAACCAAAATAAATTTATCCATCTGCTCTTTTACTTTCTCTGAAGGCCAAACATTTTCTTCCATTTTCCTGCAATTGACACAGGACCATCCGGTAAAATCAATCATAACAGGCCGGTTCTTTTCCTTTGCTAGTTTTAATGCGGCAAAATAATCATCAAGCGGCTTCTGACCTCCGTAAATGCTGTAAAATGCAGGTGGTGGAAAACCGCTGACCAGGCTTACATTGGCATATTTAGTATTCGTCACTCCGGGAAAAAGATATAATGCAAAGGCCAGGAAAACAAAGGCAATGATTTTTCTTGCAATACCAATTTTTGCTTTTACATATTCTTTTTTAAAACTGAACCAACCCATCAGGTATGCAAAACTGGCAAGACTGATCAGTATCCAGATTGCAAAAAATATTTCCCTTTTAAGAATTCCCCAATGCATTACCAGATCAGCATTGGATAAAAATTTTAATGCCAAAGCCAGTTCAACAAATCCAAGTACAACTTTAACGGTCGTCATCCATCCTCCCGAACGCGGCAATGACGATAGCCATTGTGGAAACAAGGCAAACAATGCAAAAGGAAATCCCAATGCCAGGCCAAATCCAGCAAGCCCCGCCGTTAGTGGCCATGGGCCTTGAGACGCAGTGCCGGCAAGCAATACCCCAAGGATGGGTCCTGTGCAGGAAAATGATACAATTGCTAAAGTAAGTGCCATGAAAAAAATACCCAGTATTCCTTTACCCCTTTTTGAATCAGCTTTATTGGCTAGACTGCTGGGCAATGTTATTTCGAAATAACCGAAAAAAGATATTGCAAAAACAACAAAGATCACAAAGAAGAAAAGGTTCAGGTAAACATTGGTGGATATATTATTATAAATTTCGGGATTTACTTTCCCGGCTACCTGAAATGGAATGCTCAATGATAAATAGATAAGAAAAATAAACAGTCCATATAAAAATGCACGGCCAACTCCTTTGGAACGGTCACCTTCTTTCTTAGTAAAAAAAGAAACCGTCAACGGTATCATGGGAAATACACATGGCGTGATCAACGCAAATAATCCTCCTAAAAAACCCAGCAGAAAAATACTGAACAGACTGCTGTGTGCTTCGTCTATAACTTTTACTCCACAATCACTGACCGGATTTTTCAGATCAATATTTGAGAGCAACAGATCTTTACCGGTTGCTTCAGTCAATATATGTTTACCACCGGAATAATTTCCATCCGCCTGTTTTTTAAAATAAAATTCTGCAAGATCGGGTCCGGTAAATTCAGTACCGTTAAAACCCATAAAACTGACATTGCCTTTGATAACCGGCAGTTCATTTTTTATCCGGATGATCACATCAGCAGAAAACTTTTTTTCAAAATAAGCAACCATTGCATTGTCGAGCTGGGCATCTTTCTTTTTTAATGCCCCCTGTTCGGTAACTGAAATTATTTCAATCTGCTTTTTTATACTGCTATCAAATACAACAGTTGTACCTGGGTATTCTTCACTGTTGGTGCCTGAATAAAGAATTGTTCCTGCAGGGATTGTTGCTTCGATATGAATAACAATGTTATTGTCTGCATTTTTTACAGCAGCAAATTGCCATTCAGGTTTTGCATTCTGGCCGCTTGCCAGTTGAAATGAAAATGTCAAAAATAAAAAATAAAAAAAACTGCAACGCTTCATATTGGTCATAATAAAAAAGTCCCGGCAACCGGGACTTCATAAAAAAAATATATTTTAGCTCCCTCCCAGTTTTATTGAGAAAGGTACCTGTTTCGGCGGAAGACATTGTTTATCGTCGCAAACCATATATTCAACCTGGCCGCCCAATGTTACGGGTGCTGTTACCCTTGTTTTTACCAGCTGAACAAAGTCTACTTTGTTCTCATAATAATTTACTTTAAAACCAAAAACTTCTTCAAATTTAGATACCATCTTTCCAACTTCTTTTACCGTGCCGGTCAACGTTAGCAATGGATTTTTAGTAAATGTAAATGAGGTCGGCACCGGTCCGTCCTTGGAATTATTCTGCGCATAGATATGGTATTTTCCGCCTTGAATTGTTGCGGTCATGTGTATTTCAAAAGTTTTATCGGCGATCTTTTTCGCTGTGTAATTCCATTGAACGGGATTAGCGATCTGAGCAGCAGCACATAAACCGGTAAATAAAATAATTATCGTTGTAAGAATCCTTTTCATTTTATATTTATTTCTTTTGCAAAGTAAGCAAGGATGAGATGAAGATGCTGTTAAATAACTGACAATTGATTTTTCTATTATACAATCACAGGTGCCGGACAGATTCCAAACAGGTGCTCAAATACCTTTTGTCCATCAATATTACCCAATGCAATGCTACTGGCCCTTTCCGGATGCGGCATCATTCCAAATACATTTCTTTCCCTGTTACAGATACCTGCAATATTATGTGCCGCGCCATTGGGATTACTTTCTGTTGTTACATGGCCTTTCTCATCACAATACCGGTAGATCACCTGCCGGTGCATTTCTATTTTTTCAAGCGTAGCGGTATCTGCGAAAAAACGTCCTTCACCATGTGCTACAGGCACTTTTAATACATCAACTTTTTCAGCTTCAGCAGCAGCTTCTTTTATATATACGTTTTTGCAGACAAATTGCTGATGACCATTTCTCAGCAACACTCCCGGTAATAACCCGCTTTCGCATAATATCTGGAAACCATTACAGATTCCCAATACCTTTCCGCCATCATTTGCAAATTGAATCACGCTCTGCATCATCGGGCTGAAACGTGCGATGGCTCCACAACGCAGGTAATCACCATAACTGAATCCACCCGGAAGTACAATGCAATCATCCGTTGTAAACATATCAAGCGTTTTGTCTTTATGCCACAAAGGAATTACTTCCTGGCCCATGTCGTGCCGAAGGCCGTCTATCATGTCCCTGTCGCAATTACTGCCAGGAAAAACAACTACTCCGAATTTCATACCTGATTGTTTATGATTGCTGCTTACAGATTACAAAAATAATCTCTGAGCAAAGGTAACAATTGAACTTTAATTTACCTTACGAAGTAATTAATGGCAATTACAAATGCAGCCATGATCCAGTGAAGGGCTTGCGGAAACCATCTTCGTTCCGGGTAAAAAAAAGTGCAGGCTGTAAAAGCACTTACCGGTACAGCACAAAGGATCCAGTATTCAAAAGTATGGGTGTCATTGATGAAAGGAATAAATACCGCCACCAGCAGGTACAGCAAAACAAGATTCCAGCTTTTGCGGGTTTGCAATAATTGCCTGCGGAGATTTTTCTGCATCAAAAAAAATCCGATAACTGTAGCAAACAGCACGATTATAATCGCTGCCATGGCCCAGCCTGTTTGGTTAAACTTGGGTGCTGTTACAGATATTCCCGGGAAGCGGTAGCCCTTCCAACTCCCGGTTAAAAAAACAATGGCGAGTAAAAAATAATAAGGTGTAATAATTCCAAATAAAGAGATCAGCCATTCCGAAATGCGGAAAGGCCTTGTAATGATCAATCCGAAAACGATGAGCGCTGCAAAAGCAATTGCCGGGAAATAAAAGAAAGTAGAAATGCCGATCGCAATCCCGATATTGAAAAGTGTGGTCTTAACATTGGCTGTATTGTGCAGGTTACTCATGCGTGCCCATACCCAAAGCAATAATGTATTAATAATAAGCGGTGAAGAAAGTATGTTCCACTCTTTAAACAGTGAAGTGATGAGCAGGTAACTCATGCCCGTGAGATAATTCGATCTTGGAAATAACCGTTGCTCACTTACCAGGTTATTAAAAGTAATAGCCTGTGTATACAACAGCAGGAAACTGATAATGCCGTAAATGACAGGAAGCCCGGTACCAAAAGGATGCAGCCATTGCAGCAATGCCTTGTATAAAAAACCATCGATCTTCTGTTGCTCCGGTACCGCAGGATTGAGGAACATGGGTATTTTCAGCAACAGCCCATACAGCAGCAGCAAAAAACTGTTATAAGGATTATTGGCTTTGAATGTGCCGGTCACCGTTGAGAATTAAAATTAAAAATTAATAAGAAACGTAAAGGTAGGGATTTGGTGATTTGGTAATTTGCTAATTTGATGATGGTATATTCCGACTTACTGGTTTTATCATCCATTCATATTTAGAGGGAAGGCTCATCAAGCCTGGATTTGTATCATATTTTTTTCCGTCTTCCCGACTTCCCGTCAAAAAAAATATTTGTTGTTAGTTGTTTGTTGTTTGTAGATTTTTTACAATTATAAATGCATAAACTATTTCTGCCGGCTTTGCAGTTTTCTAATCATCAAATTACCAAATCATCAAATTGGTTAAAAGTCTGCTTTGGCAAAACAGATAAATCCGCGGTACATACATGGAATGAGCAATTGCCTTGCGCCCACCTGTTTGGCAAAGCGTGGCATGAACTGGTAGGTTTTCTGCATACTTTTTAGTGGTGGGTTTCTTCTTATTTCACCTTTTGGAGAAATGGTTTGCCATGAAATAGTCTCATATCTTTTACCGGGATCATTAAAAAAGAATTGTATCTCGCCACCGGCGATCATGGTATTATAACTCATAAAATTATCGTTCTCATCATCAAACTGGTCTTTTACAATAACATTGTTCCAATCAAGCTTTGCATTTTTATCAATGCTCATCACTACAACGTTCGCATAAAAATAACGGGTGCTGTTATAGTTGAAACTGTTGTAGGGCCTGTAATACGGGTTGTAAGACGAGTTGTATAAATAATAATCATTGCCCGTCATGTATGGCGAATTAAGATAATCATAACGGTTCCACATATTATTATTGTTACCGCGGCTCTGGGTAGAATAATCTTCCGCCATCAATAAAAATCCGCCATCTTTTTTTACGATGATCTGGCGGATAAAAAAATCATTGAATGCAAACCGCAGCTGTCCGTCTTTTTTTGCATCGCGTTTCATGGTCTCACTGAATTCTGTAAGTTCCAAAGCCGCCGGCTGTCTAGCTGTTCTGTCCCAGATGCAGGTAAAGAGCCCATCGATATTTCCGCGGCGTTCTGTATAATAAAAAGTATTGATGAGATAATGTTTGTTCACGTTATCGATCTTCAGTTTTACTTCATCCACATATTTTTTCTGAAGGTCAATTTTATGATAAGAGAAAGTATCTTCGGTCGGGGATTTAGTCACCAGCTTAAGATCATTGATGTAATCCCTGTTGGCGCCGCGGGTTCCTTTGGCATACACAAAATTCCCATCATTGTCTACAAAAAAATCACTGTACACATCGCGGCGGTCATCAAAATCAACCACCTCCCTGCTTTTGCGTTGCAACTGCAGCTGATCATTAAATAATAAGGTCATGAAGTGTGATTTTTCTCTTTTGGAAAAAAGCTTGAAGATCATGATCTGCTTTTTGTCCTCACTGTTGATGGTGCTGTAGATTTTATTGTTCATCGTCAGATCTATTCTGGTCGTATCCAGCTCAATGGGCTCACTCATTTTTTTTCCATCGGCCCCCATTTTAACGCCCATACAATGTACCGTATTCCGTTTTTCGTATTGATAGATCATGTAAAAAAAATCGGGATAAGCAACGAAATCTACATTAAAGGTTTTTTCAGGAATAAAATCGAGACTGATCCGTTCCTTCAGTTTCATATCTCCATCATACACACTGATGGCGTGTTTCCAGCGGATGTTTTTATAGACGAGGTAATTACCGTCCATCTTACCGATGATATCGAAATTAATGTCACGGTCATCGGTGCGTTCAGTTTCTGAGAAGACAAGTTCCTGAGCTTTGTTATAAAAAGGAAGCAGTAAAAAACACAATACCGTAAAAAAGATTTTGATGCGCATAAATCACTTCTTTTGTCTTATTAAAAATACAATTAAAAAAGGAATGGGAATAATTTATTGGGGGAGATGACCGGATAATGTCTTTTACATAATGACAGCAATTGTGGTAAAAAATAGAACGTTGACTATTATGATCTTTATGATATACGCTGATTTGATTGACTTTCTATTTCAGAACAAATCATATGTAATTATTTACCAGATGGATGATGATTTTTTTTAAAGAATATGTAGAAGCCATTATGATCTGCCTGATCATAAAGATCTGTGTTCCAATTTCATCAATTCAATAGCACAACAGGTTTACCTTTATAATATTAACCAACGATTGTAATAGCATGGAAACAATTTTAATTACCGGCGGAACAGGATTGATAGGCCATTCGCTTTCTGCTGAATTGCTGAAAGCCGGTTACCAGGTGATCATATTAAGCAGGAAGGCCGGCGATCAAAAAAAAATACCTACACAGGCAGAGAGTCAACCAGGTATTGAATATGCAGTATGGAATGTGAACGCTCAAACTATTGATATTGCTGCATTACAGCGGGCCGATCATATCATTCATCTTGCGGGTGCAGGCGTGATGGATAAAAAATGGACCACTGCTTATAAAAAAGAAATTATTGACAGCCGTACAAAAAGCAGTGAACTGATCATTGATGCGCTTAAAAAAAATACCAACAAAGTAAGAACGGTGATCAGTTCTTCCGCAACGGGATGGTACACGCCTGATGAACCGGGTAAACTTCATTCTCCGCATATAGAAAATGAACCTGCAGATAATAGTTTCCTCGGTGAGACCTGTCGTTTATGGGAATCGTCAATACAACCGGTAACTGCATTGGGCAAACGCCTGGTAATTATGAGAACCGGAATTGTTTTAAGTAATCACGGAGGTGCATTGAAAGAATTTAAAATGCCTTTGAAATTTAAAATAGCCGCTATTTTAGGAAATGGTAAACAAATGATCAGCTGGATCCATATCGATGATCTTTGCAGGATGTTTATGGAAGCGATAAAAAATGAAAATCTTTCGGGCAGTTATAATGCGGTGGCTCCTTTTCCTGTAACCAATAAAGAATTGACATTGGAACTAGCAAAGCAATGCAATGGAAATTTTTTTATTCCTGTACATGTTCCGGCTTTTATTTTAAAAATAATGATGGGCGACCGAAGTATCGAGATCCTGAAAAGCGCCAACATCAGCAATGAAAAAATAACCGCTGCCGGTTTTGTTTTTACATACAAAACAATTGAAGATGCACTGAGAGATCTTTGCAGAAAAGAATCAAAGGTCTGAACGAAGCATTCTTCTTTTACCAAAAAAATAGAAGATAAAAAGATAGGCCAGTGCAATTCCGAGTACGAGCCAGGTAAAATTCGTGGCAAAGGCACTGCTTGCAATATCCCGGAGATTATTTTTAGGAAATGTGAGCAATCCATCGGATGCGCCCATGGGAAGATAATCGCCCATGCTGCCAAGATCGAGGTTGTCCTGGGTTCTCAATTTCACGCTCCATACATCCAGCAATTGTGAAATAATATTTTCGGCGCCCATATAAATAAAAAATACAGCAATAGCGAATCCTGTACGTCTTATCAGCACCGCCATAAAGATGGCCAGCATATTATAAGACAGCGCTTTTAAAAAGAAAAATCCTACATGAGATATTCCATTGAATGAAAAATCAGTGTGAGAAGCTGCCCCGAAAACCAACGCAGTAATAAAAACCAGGACAGTAGATAGAATGGCCGCAATCAATGCCATCATCATTTTTACACTGGTGAACTGATTACGGCTCCAGCCATCAATAATATTCTGCCGGTTGGTGCGATAAGTAAATTCGTTTGTAACCAATATGATCAACAGTAAAGAAGGCAGCATCAGTATCCAGCCCGCTACATAACTGGTGGTTTGCCAGGTATTATAAAAACTATAAGGATTAAAAGCCGCCATGATCATACTAACACCGGCAGACTTCGTTATTGAATTATTGAAAGTGCTGTATACAATAAAATTGGAAGCTACAACACCCAATGCAAAAAAACTGACCAGTACAATAAAGGCATTATAGTTCTTTATTTTCAGCCATTCTATTTTTAATAATTTCAACATAGTAATTAATTGGTTAGTTCGAAGAATTTTGCTTCCAGGCTTTTTTTCTTTACCTGTAAATGATTCAATATCACGCCGCCATTAAAACAGTGTTTATTCAGTGCTTCCAGGTTGGCAACTCCCAAAGGAAAATACAAACGGATCATCCCATCTTCTTCTTTCATATTGCTATAGCCGCTGAATTGTGTGATCACTTTTTTCAATAAGCCATTGTCTGCGGCAGCAAGTTCCACTATATCTTCATTGGCGAGGATCTCATTTACATCACCATGCGTGATCAGGTGACCTTTTTTAAGGATCGCTACATGCGTACAGACTTTTTCCACTTCATCGAGCAGGTGACTTGCCATGATAATGGTTTTGCCCTGCAGTCTTAATTTTTTTATCAGTTCTCTTATTTCGGCAATACCCACAGGATCAAGACCATTGGTAGGTTCATCAAACATCAATACTTCCGGGTCGCCAAGCAATGCAGCACCTATCGCCAACCGCTGTTTCATACCCAATGAAAAAGTACTGAATGCAGAATCTTTTCTTTCCCAGAGATTCACCACTTTCAATACCCTTTCAATATCATCGTGGCCGCGACCCTTGATAGCCGCAGCTATGCGGAGATTTCTTACTGCAGAGAGATAATGATAAAAATTCGGCGTTTCCAACAAAGTGCCGATCTGCTTGCGTTGAATTTCGGTGGGCTCTTCTTCCAGTAACCTGTATGAACCGCTGTCAGCTTTTAAGATGTCCATCGTAATGCCGAGCAATGTTGTTTTACCACTGCCGTTCGGACCAAGGATCCCGAACACTGTTCCGGAAGGAATATCAAAACTGACATCGTTCAAAGCACGGACAGGACCGTAACTTTTAGAAACGTGCTGAATGGAAAGTACTGTAGACAAATTTTTATTTTTTATTATGACGTAAGATAAGATCTCCTGTCCGGTATTTTTAATTCAGAGCAGGAATTTTAAAATCCTGTATACCTATTAACATTATCAACCGGTATGCAATATACAACTACGCATCATTGGAAGTATGCGCTTCATGATAAACGGAAGAAAATTCTCCAATAATAATTGATTCCTTTCTGCCCAGGTTAAATTGATTCAGTTTCAGATCATCGATATCTTCCTGTCTCACTTTGCGGTGCATCGGATGCATGGTGCTGCCGGGTTCGCCGACTTTAGCCAATGGGTTGTATTGAAAAGGCGGATCTACCAATGTTCCCCTTGGATACATGATACCGGGTGCTCCCCTTCCGCGGAAATCCATATCCGGCGGGTGCGACAGGCCCAGCGTATGGCCATATTCATGAGCGGCAGTAGTGGATCCTTTATACAGGTTTTCCATTTTGAATAACCCGGTATTGCAATTGAGACCGTCAACAAAAGAAATATTACCACGCACAAATTCTTCTACGCGGAAATAATTATTTCTTGGATCATCATTTTCAAAAATATCCTGCGGGGTTAATGCAGCAAATAAAAATCCCCGGATTCTGAAAACAACCGTATACCATTCTCCTTTATAATTTACACGGCCCTTCGGTTCGTTCCACATTGATTCGATCTCATCGGCGCATTGCAGGGCGAGTTGTTCTGTCGCCAGATTTCCATACAGGAAAATGCTGGAGTGGATGAACAACTGTTTTGAATTACTGTCAAGCTCAATGATGCCCATATTTATTTACTCTTATAACATTGAAGTAAAAAAAGATTCGGTTGTGAATATTATTTTAAATACTCCATAAAATAATCTGTGACCTTCTGATACAGATGCGTCCTGTCTTTTCCCAGTACATTGTGTTCATGGCCCGGATAGATCATATAATCTACCTGCACGCCTTTGTCGATACAGGCTCTAACAAAGCTGACAGAATTTTCCTGTACTACCACCGGATCCTGCAATCCGTGAATGAGTAATAATTTATCTTTTAATTTTCCTGCCTGCTTAATTAAATTGGTGGCTTCATATCCTTCCGGATTTTCCTGAGGTGTATCCATGTAGCGCTCACCATACATCACTTCATAATATTGCCAGTTCATAACGGGACCGCCTGCCACTGCCGCTTTAAAAATTCCTGGATGATTGAGCATAAAATCTGTTGTCATAAAACCACCGAAACTCCAGCCGAACAACCCCATCTTCTTATCATCTACAAAAGATTGCGATCTTAAATAATCAATTCCGGTAAGCATATCCTGCATCTGCACATCACCGAGTCTGCGGAATATCGATTGCTCGAAAGCCCTGCCTCTGTTATCGCTGCCTCTTGTATCAACAGTAAAAACAACATAGCCTCTTTCTGCCATGTATTGAAACCAGAGATCACCAGAGCCGCCATTCCAGGCATTGTTGATCATCTGCGCATGCGGACCGCCATACCAGTAAACGATCACCGGATATTTTTTTGAGTTGTCAAAATTTACCGGTTTATATAAACGGCAATACAAACTATCAGGGCCTTCGCCTTTCAATTTAAAAATATTGATATCCGTTAACGCATATTCATTCAAAGGATTTTGAGCGGTTAATATATTCTTTTGTTTTTTTGTTTTGATGTCGATCACATTGATCATTCGCGGAGTGGTTGTATTGCTCAGCACATCAATGACTGTACTACCATCATCGCTTACCTGCGAAACGTGTGTTCCATCGCCCTGTGTAATGCGTTCTGTTTTTCCTGATTTCAGATCAACACTGTAAAGATTACGCGTAACGGGGCTTTCAGCAGTTGATACGTAAAATAATTTTTGTGATCTGCTATCAAATGATTTTACTTCAGTCACTTCCCAATTGCCTTTTGTAAGTTGACTGATCAAATTTCCATTCATATCATATAAATAAAGATGATTCCATCCACCACGATTACTTTGCCAGATAAATTTTCCGGAATTATCTTTAACGAATAGCATCGGCACAAGCGGCTCAACATACTTATCATCTTTTTCTTCAAATAATGTTTTTACAAAATTTCCTGTTGCGGCATCGTACTGATTCAGCCACATATGATTTTGTCCACGATTCAATACAGCAATAAAAACTGATCTGTCATCCGGGCTCCAGGCAATATTGGTAAGATATTGTTCCGGATCACCGGTAGTTTTTAACCAGGTAGTTGAACCTGTTACTGCGTTGTAAACAGCCACGGTCACATGATGGCTTTTATCACCAGCCATCGGATATTTTATATTGACACTGACGGCAGGTCTTTTTGTCCAGTCGATGATTGGATAATCCGCCACCATGCTTTGATCCATCCGGTAAAAGGCGAGCAGTTTACCATTGTTACTCCAGAACGTTCCTTTAGTGATCCCAAATTCTTCGCGATGCACTGAATGCGCATACACAATATCACTTGTGCCATCTTTTGTTACCTGTGTTGATTTTTTTCCATCGCTGACAAAAAGATTATTGTTATCAACGTAGGCTACATAACCGCTGCCGCTTTCTTCTACATCCGTTTTATTGGAAATAGATTTATCAATGATTATTCTTGCAGTATTGTTTACCGGATTTAAAGCAATCCTGCTGTCGTTGACGGTCATGATCCATTCTGCATTGTGGAATTGAATAACCGGCATTGATTGAACACTGGACACTCCGGCTGCTTTCAGTTTTTCATTTAATTGATCGAGTGAAAGAAAAGGGACTTCAGCTGCAGCATTCACATCGCCCTTTACAAAAACATCCTGACCATTTATCTTTTTAAGATAACTGTATCCGTTAGTAACTCCGCTAAACTGAAGTTGTTTTAAATTTTCCGCCGCCAGCGATGTTCGGGCCTTTACCATGGCATCTTCCATGGTCAGCATTCTGAGCTGTGCCTTTGCACTGAACAAAGAAATCAAAAGAAAGAAAAGCAGTATTTTTTTCATGATGTGGAATTGTGAAACAAATGTAATTAAAGCTGGTTAATAACCGGTCTGACGTCCTCGTCTGACCGGTTATTAACCAGTGTGTAAAATCTTATAGCTTACAATAATCAAAGAGCGCCAGATTGGCTTCCTTAAGATTAAATGAACAATATTTACCAGTAATAATTTTATTACAAAAATTGAATTCCGATATTCCAAAATATTCATTGTAAGATGACCATCGCCATTCTGCATGATTATTCACCAGTCCAGCTTTAACAGGATTACAATGAATGTACAAAAAGCAATTAGAACAATAATCTGTAATAAAGTTCCCAGGATTTACAACACCCGAACCATCGCTCAGAGATTTTGCTTTTGTCTTTGGTCTGAATAAAGCACCGCTACGGTTATTTAAGAGATTAAATTCATGAGAATAAGTACTTAAGACTTTTCTAAAGCCGTTAGTCATAAAAAAACAATTTCTTCAATATGGCAATAAGGAAGCCGAATACTTTGTCAATGCAATTCTTAAATGTATAGCTTCCATAACTGGTCAGACGGGACGTCAGACCAGTTATGGAAGCATATCTACTACCATCACAAATCTTGATTGGTAATAAGCACTTTCCATGGAAGTAACAGTAACGCCGTTGGCTTTGCCGCTGCTGCTGTGAATGAATAAAGCATGGCCACCAGTGGTATCAATGACCAACCCGATATGGCCAATATTTTTCTCTTCCGGATTTGTGCCGGTAAATAAAATGAGGTCTCCTTTCTTACAATGTTCCAACGGAATTTGTTTGCCTGCTTTTTCAAATTCATAAGAAGAGCGCGGCACCACAATATTAAAATGTTGAAATACATAATTGATGAAGCCGGAACAATCAAAGCCTTTTGACGGATCCATACTTGCGTACAGGTAAGGAACACCCAATAAAGTTTTTGCAAAAGCAACAATTGAATCTCTGTTCCCTGAATCGGTAACAACTTTTTTATCTGCAACACTATCCTGAAGGGCAATCGGGTTTTTAAGATAAATAGTATCGCGCTGAACATCTGCAACATGAGCAGTACTCATTGCTTCGTTTGGTTTCAGTGCTGGATAAAAAATGAAAAAGCAGGCGGTAATAATAATACCCGTGATTAATCCTGCCATAAAAATTTTCATTACCAAATGTAAACTTTAGAATGCGGATTTTTAAGATCTCAAAAACTTTCTTCGGTTTTCTCATGCATTGTTTAATTGTTATATAGTTGTATTGTTGAATTGTTGTAAGCACAGCAATCTTTTGAAGTGCCAATAATAATTTAGCCATTTAACAATAAAACAATTTCTACTACCCTCTTAGTTTCTTAAAGGCTTACCCGTCTTCAACACCGATTGTATTCTTTCCAGCGTTTTTCTTTCACCACTTAATTGAAGGAAAGCCTCCCGCTCCAGGTCGAGCAGGTATTGTTCGGTTACCAATGTCTGTTCACTGAGATCGCCGCCGCACATTACATACGCCAGTTTTCTTGCGCAGAGTGCATCATGTTCGGTTGCATAATTGGCCTGTACCATTCCGTGAATGCCTGCGTATAATGCGCCCAGTGCACTTCTGCCCAATACTTTGATATCTGTACGTTGTACCGGCATCGTGTAGCCGTTGTCAAACATTTCTAACACAGATTTTTTTGCTGCTGCAATTCTGCGATCCTGATTCATGACTACTTCATCATGACCTTTACGGTAAACACCGAGTCCATAAGCTTCCTGTGCAGAGGTCGCAACTTTCGCCGTTGCGATGGTAAGAAACCTGTTTTTTAAGGTGATCGTTTCGGGTTCATCTTCATGCATTTCATCAGCAGCTCTCAATGTAAATTCTTTTGTACCACCGCCGCCAGGGATCACGCCGATCCCCAATTCAACAAGACCAGTATAGGTTTCAGCAGCAGCGCAAACTTTATCACTATGTAAACTCAATTCGCAGGCGCCACCCAGGGCCAGTCCGTGTGGTGCTACCACAACAGGTATTGAAGAATATCTTGCCCGCATCATTGTGTTCTGAAAAATGCGGATGGCCATTTCCATTTCATCATATTCCTGCTCAATGGCCAGCATGAAGATCATACCAACGTTGGCGCCGGCACTGAAATTAGTGCCGTCATTTGCGATCACCAAGCCTTTATATTTTTCTTCTGCAAGTGATATCGATTTCTGAATGCCTTCCAGCACTTCGCCACCGATGCTGCCCATTTTAGTATACCATTCAAGACCAAGCACATCATCACCGAGATGATAAGTTCTGCAGGCAGCATTTTTCCAGATGATCGACTGTTCAAAATTTTTCATCACAATAAATGCATCAGCACCGGGAACCGCTTTATAAGATTTTGAAGCAATGTCATAAAATAATTTTTTGCCATTTTCTACTTTATAAAATGCGGTAATACCGGCAGAAATCATTTCATCAACCCATGCTGCTGTTTTAAATCCTTCAGCTTTCATGGCAGCTGTTGTTTTAACAACACCCAATGTATCCCAGCTTTCAAAAGCACCGATTTCCCAACCGAAACCCGCCACCATTGCATCATCCACGCGATAGAGTTCATCACTTATTTCAGGAATGCGATGCGATATGTAAGAAAAAAGTCCGTAGTGAAACAGTTTGTAAAACTCCCCGGCTTTATCAGTTCCTGCGCACAATGTTTTCAGCCTGGTTTTAAGATCGTCGATGGGCTTAGCAGTTTCGAGCGTTGTGAACTTTGGTTTTTTTCTTGGCTCATATTCAAGCGTTGCAAGATTTAATACCCAGATATCTTTTTCGCCTTTTTCATTTTTTCTTTTGGAGAAAAAACCCTGTCCTGTTTTATCACCCAGCCAGTTATTGGCAACCATTTTATCCAGCCATGCAGGAATATTGAAAATATTTTTCGCTTCATCTTCCGGGCAATTGGCTGCTACTCCTTTGGCAACTTTAACCAACGTATCAATACCTACTACATCGGCAGTGCGGAAAGTTGCTGACTTCGGCCTGCCGATGATGGGACCGGTCAATGCTTCGATCTCGTCAATACTTAGCTGCAGTTTTTCCATCAGGCTCATGATCAACATCATGGAATAAACGCCGACGCGGTTGGCGATAAATGCAGGCGTATCCTTGCAAAGAACGGTTGTCTTGCCCAGTTGCAGACTTCCATACTCCATTAAAAAATCAATGACCTCCGGATCTGTAAATGTTGTTGGAATAATTTCAAGCAGTCGCAGGTATCTTGGTGGGTTAAAAAAATGCGTTCCGCAAAAATGCTTTTTAAATTCTTCAGATCTTCCTTCGGCCATCAAATGAATGGGAATGCCGGAAGTGTTGGAAGTAATAAGTGTTCCGGGTTTACGGAATTTTTCAACCTGTTCAAATATCTGCTGTTTGATATCAAGTCTTTCTACAACCACTTCAATGATCCAGTCACAATCAGCAATATCTTTCATGTTATCATCAAAATTTCCTGTGCTGATTTTTTTAATAACGTTCTTATCATATACAGGTGAAGGATTGGATTTGATGGCGGCAGTCAATGCATCATTCACAATTTTATTACGTTCCGCCGGCTTTGCATCTGCAGCTACATCTTTGGGTGCAATATCAAGCAGCAATACTTTTAATCCGATGCCTGCATAATGACAGGCAATACGGCTTCCCATAACGCCACTTCCCAATACAGCCACTTTTTTTATTGTACGTTTCATAATTTAAAATTTGTTGAACACAGCAGAAATAGTAGCTGAATAAAAATTAGTTAGCTAAACAACTATTTTACGAAGGTAAGGCAAATTGGGCTTAAAAGAACAGGCTTTTCTTTTTGTGTGATGCTGTTACAAACAATGACTATAATAACTTCATTATCTTTATCAGCAACAGTTCTCCTTCATGGAAAATAACGGATCCCTATATTCTTTTTTACTTCAGCTTGTTTGCGGTGCCGCACTGGTAACGGCATTTTATCATCTGATCGTTTATTTCTATCAAAAGGAATCTTTATTTCTTTATTACTCTTTATATCTTTTTGTTACAGCTGTTTTTATTTCTTACCGCGTGATCAATTATTATTTTTATAATGGTGCGGCCGTTCGTGAACGTTGGTTTTACAGTACAGAAGAAGTATTGCAGGCAGCGCATTATTATTTTTATTTTGTATTCGGAATTATGGCTTACCGGCATTACCACTGCCTTCCAGGTTACCTGTGGAAATACTGGAAATATTTTTTAAGCTGGAGTCTTCCTGTTTATGCGTTGAGTTTTTTTCTGCTTTCTTTTTTCAATCATGAGGATAAATATCACGGCCTGCCGCAGCAGATCAGCATCCTGTTCAGACTGTTATTATTTGTCAGCAGCCTTTTCATACAATTCGGTTTTTTTAGAAATGCCAGGAATGGTATTTTAAAACTCATTCTTGTTGCCGGCATTACTTATTTCTGTTGCGGATTGCTGGCGATGATATCTAACTTAAAGCACATCCAATTTTTTAATGTACCTGATATTGCATGGATCTTCATCGGTATTTTTCTCGATATCCTTTTTTTCTCAGCGGCAATGGGAGCCAGGTTAAAAGGTATTGCCGAAGAACAAAAAGATTCTTTATTAAAAATTCAGCAGCAGGAAATAGAGAAGCTCGGTGCAGTGTATGCCATGCAGGATAAAGAACGCCGCCGCATCAGCCAGGAACTTCATGATGATATCGGCAGCACATTAAGCAGTATTTCTTTAATGAGTACGGTGCTTAAAAAAAGAATTACTGATAAACCACATGCAGCATTGCAACTCGCAGAAAAAATGGAAGACACGAGCCGGCAGATGATTAATACAATGAGCGATATTGTATGGAGTAATAATCCCGAGAACGACAGCATTCAGCATTTGGTGAACAGGCTGCAACAGTTCATGACCAATGCATTTGAAAACAGCAGTACCAACAGCAGCCTCTTTGTAAACAAGCCTGCAGACGAGAACAGCATCAACATGGAAATAAGAAGGGAATTGTATCTGATCTGCAAAGAGATCATCAACAATGCCTGCAAATACAGCAGGGCCAATACTTTTGCGCTGAATCTATCTTTTAATAAGGATAATATCACCGGCGAAGCGATGGATGACGGGATTGGTTTTGAGGAGCCAACTACCAGACCCGGTAATGGGTTAAACAATATCAGGCAGCGGATCAAAAAGCATGGCGGCACTGTTACACTGCATTCAAAAACAAACGATGGAACAAAATGGAATTTTAATATTCCGCTTCATCTTCACCAATAAGTGGTATTGTGCCGCTTGCTAACCGAAATTACTTTTACAGCAAATGGAAGTGAAAATATTGATCTTTGAGGACAACCTGTTAATGCAGCAAAGCCTTTGTGAGGTTTTGCAGGAAGAGAAAAATTTTACCGTAGCCGGAACTTTTGAGAATGCTGCCAACATTGATATTCTGTATGAGATACATCAACCCGATCTGTTGATCATGGATATTGATATGCCCGAAGTAAATGGTTTGCAGGGGCTGGAAAAATTAAAATCAAAATACCCTGAAGCAAAGGTTTTAATATTTACGGTTTTTGAAGAAAATGATAAAGTACTGAACGCAATCTGTCTTGGCGCAAATGGTTATATCCTGAAAAGCAGCAGTGCACAAAAGATCATTGAATCGATAACAGATGTAATGAATGGCGGCGCACCGTTAACCCCGGCCATTGCAGCTAAAATTTTACTGCATTTTCCAAAACCGGAAGTGCAGAATTCAAATGATGAACTCAGTAATTTAAGTGATAAAGAAAAAGAAGTGCTTGAATTGCTCGTAAAAGGATACAGTTATAAAATGATTGCTGCAGCTTTGTTTAAAAGCGTTGAGACGATCCGCACACAAATAAGAAATATTTACAGGAAACTGAATGTTCATTCCAATGCCGAAGCAATTATTATGGCGATGAACAGTAAACACTAGAATTCAAATGATTTTTTCTAAAAATGTTTATGGCTTAAGGATTATATTGTTATTTGCTTTTGTAAACTTTAAGCTGCACAACAACAATTCAGCAATGCAGTAATATAATTCTTAGTCTGTAAAATATTCCTGTCCATCCATTCCAACATAACCCGTTTTTCCGGATGCAGTTGTTACCAATAAATATTTACCCCCGTTTACAGATTTTACCGCACTGTATTTAGGTGCTACCAGTTGAGTGTTTAAAAAATAAAAACCTTTTAAATTGCCGGACCCGGTCAGAACAAAACCAGCATTATCATAACTGATGTCAGCATACTCAGGAGATAACAGAGCATGATGATCAGCATCCGTTACAGCTGCAACGCCATCTTTTGATGTGATGAAATAATCTTTTCCATCTCTTGCTTTCACATGGGTAATCTTATTATTATCAGTGTTGATCAAAACACTGCCATTGGAATTGTACAATCCATTCATTCCATTCTTTTCTACTTCCAGGTAAATCTTATCACCGAGGTCCAGTTTTTTTATATTGGAATATTGAAACGGAACAGCAATCTCAAATTTATTATTGAATACGCCGTACTGTCCATTTTTGGTAGCAATATAATAAGTATCCCCATAGCCGGGGATCCGGTAATCATCCAGTATTTTATCAAAGAGACTGTCATTGCTGATGCTATAGGTTTTCTGTTGAGTAACAGTCGGCGCCTGGCGGTTGCCTGCATCGGTATTTTCATTGATAGCAGGACATTTGAGCATTCGTGTTCCTTTTGTATCAATGCAGATTTCATACCCGCTTGCCTGCAAAGAAGCACCTGCAAATAATACAGTATCTTCTTTTGCTTTGCCGGGTTTACTGATGTATCCATAACGGAAAGGTTTGGCCACTGTAAAACGGTAAGGTATAACAAGCTTACCTGCTGTGTTGATATAACCAAACTTGCCGGCTTTTTTTACACTCGCATAACCGGAATAGAACCAGTTGGCCTCATCATACTGGGGCTGGATAATTAATTTTTTATCCGGAGATGCGTAACCCCATTTATTCCCCTGGCGATAAGGTACGAGGGACATATCAGCCTGCTGAGCTAAAACATCTAAAGAAAGTACCAGCAGAATTAACAGAGAAAATAATTTGTTCATAACATACAATTTTGTTCTGAACAATTGCAAAGATGAATCCAATAAAATCTCAACAGCAAATCAGCGCCTGAAAGTTCAATAAGGGACAATCCCGGGGAATTTGTTACCCGGTAATAAGTAAAAGTAAAAAGTAAAAAAAAATAAGCTGGACAAAGTTTCCGGTATATACTACAATCGATATTTTGACTTTTTAATTTTGACTTTAACTGACCCCGCTTCCCCCATCCACCTGTGTATCGGGTGCAACAAAATAAAGTTTTCCGGAATTATCTTCTGCCATCAGGATCATACCATTGCTTTCGATGCCACGCATTTTACGCGGCGCAAGATTGGCCACAACTGTTACCTGTTTGCCAATAATATCTTCCGGATTAAAATGTAAAGCAATTCCGCTGACGATAATTCTTTTTTCAAAGCCAAGATCAACTTCCAGTTTTAATAACTTATCTGCCTTTGCAACTTTTTCTGCGGAAATAATGGTTCCCACACGAAGATCGATCTTTGCAAAATCTTCAAATACGATCTCTGGTTTGAGCAACGGCTTTGAAGGCTGTTCCGGTTTGTTTTCTGCTGCAGGAATTTTTTCTTCCATTGCTTTCTTTTTATTTTTCAATTTTTCTATCTGCACCGATACTTCTTCATCTTCTATTTTCCTGAATAATAGTTGTGGTTCCCGGAGATTGTATCCTACACTTAATAATTTTGTTTTACCCGCATTTTCCCAATTCAGTATTTTATCCACCACCTTCATCATACCCAGCATTTTTATAGCTGCATCCGGTAAAAAAGGATTGATCATTACAGCAAGATTGGCTGTCAGCTGCAAAGAAACATGGAGGCAGTTGTCAATCAGTTTTTGTGCAGCTTCTGCAACCTGCCCTTCTTCATTCAATTGCTTCGCAACGATCCATGGCTGTTTATCCTGCATGTATTTATTTCCTTTCCGGGCAAGATCAATTACTTCATATAAAGCATCTCTGAATTTATATTGCTCGATAAAATTTTCAACGCGTGTTTTGGTTTTATCAAATTCTGCGAGCATATTTTTATCGATCTCATCAAATACATCAGCATGAAGCGGCGGAACTTTCCCTTTACATAATTTATGCATCAATACAAAAGCACGGTTCACAAAATTGCCGAATACCGCTACCAGCTCACTGTTCACAGCATCCTGAAAACCTTTCCATGTAAATTCACTGTCTTTGGTTTCGGGCGCAATAGCAGTTAAATAATACCGCAGTGCATCCACCAACATGCCACCACCATTTTCTTTTTTTACAAAGTCATTGATGTAATCATCCATTTCAATACTCCAACCGCGGCTGGTGCTCATTTTATCGCCTTCAAGGTTCATGAACTCATTGCTCGGAACATTGTCAGGCAAAATATTTCCATGCAGTTTCAGCATTACGGGAAAAATAATGGCGTGAAAAACAATATTGTCTTTTCCGATAAAATGAACCAGCTTCGTATCCTTATCATTCCAATAAGGTTTCCAGTCTTTATCATTATCTAGCGCCCATTGTTTGGTAGCACTGATATAACCGATCGGCGCATCGAACCATACATAAAGCACTTTACCCAAAGCACTATCCAAAGGAACCGGTACACCCCAATCCAGATCTCTCGTTACTGCACGTGGAAGTAAACCCGCATCTATCCAGCTTTTGCACTGGCCCAGCACATTCGTTTTCCAGTCTTCTTTATGATCTTCCAGTATCCATTGCCGCAAAAAATCTTCATGTTTATCCAGCGGTAAATACCAATGTGTGGTTGATTTTTTAATGGGCGCATTACCGCTCAGTGTGCTTCTGGGATTGATCAGTTCTTCAGGACTTAAAGAAGTACCGCATCGTTCGCACTGATCGCCATAAGCATTTTCATTCCCACAAACGGGGCATGTCCCGATAATATAACGGTCAGCCAGAAACGTATTGGCCTGTTCATCAAAAAACTGTTCTGTTTCTTTTAATTCCAGATCGCCATTTTCATTCAGCACAGTAAAAAATTCCTGCGCAGTTTCATGATGAATGGGTGAAGAAGTGCGGTGATAAATATCGAATGAAATACCGAGGTCGGCCATATTGCTTTTCAGCAGCGCATGATATTTATCTACAATTTCTTTAGGTGTTGTGTTTTCCTTCATGGCCTGGATCGTAATCGCTGCACCATGTTCATCACTGCCGCAAACGAATACTACATCGCGCTGTTTTGCGCGCAGGTAACGCACATAAGTATCTGCCGGAAGATAAGCACCAGCCAGATGACCAATGTGTTTGGGTCCGTTAGCATAAGGCAATGCGGATGTAATGAGATATCTCTTTGGATCAATCATAATAGGCCGCAAAAATACCCCAATAAAAATTAACGGGCAAGAATGAAGGAATAAATGCAATCAGTGTATATCAAATACTGTTGCTCCGAAGGCAGCGGATACGTTCTTTAATTCATTGCCGTTTCCAGGCTGGCTATTTTTTTACTGAAAATTTCAGGCGTGGTTGCTGTGAATGTAAGTGTATTGGTTACTGCATTTCCCGTTTGCAGGGATTGGATGCAGGAAAAAACTTTTCCATTTTTCATTCCTACGGCAACGATCTGAACCGGTTGATCGATCGGCACATTTGAAAAAATAAACTTCCCGTCTTTCAGGTAACCCCGGAGTATCGATTTATAATTTTTGAAAACAAGATTACAACTGTATCCATCATCATCAAGTGCATTACCGGTATTCAAAACAAACTCAGTTTTAGGAATGGCATTGCTTAAAAAATGATCGCAATTGATCCAGCCAAAATTATTAATTTGAAAATGATAATTCTTATCCAGTAAATTTTGTTTTGCATGAAGCACGCTGTCCTTTCGCCAGTTGATCACAAAGCGGAGACTGTCTTCCGATTGTTTTACAATAAAATTTAAACTGTCGAGTTCCCTGGAGAATGCATAATTGATACTGTCCTGGGTTGAGATCAATTTTAATTTTAAACCTGTTTCAAAAGACATCATTAATGAGTCAGCTTTACCGGGACCCGTTTTGACCAGGTAGACAGCCGCATCATTTTTTTCAAAACGCAGCTTGTCTTCAGCAGTGATCCGTTTCAATTTAATTTCTTCATTTAATCCGTACCTATCTTTGATCAGTTCCCTGATTTGTTTATCTGCATAAGGATTGCTTTCTGCTACATAAAACTGGCCGATACTTTTTGTTCCGAAACGTTCATCATAGGAATCATACCTGAAATCGAACAGCTTGATTTTTTCTTTCCCCACATAACTTCGTTTTATAAAGACCGCATTCTGTTGCTCCGGAGCGGCAGGCTTCCAGTTAATATCTTTTGATAGTTTGCCGGTTGCTGTAAATAATTGCATGCTGCTGTCTGGATCAGCAGAAGGCATTTTCAGGTCTGCTACCCAGCCCGGTCTGAACTTCACAGCATTTCCGCCGGCGGTGGCATCAATATAAACCATACCGCCACTTACCAATTGCTGACCATCAGAACTGGTGGTTAATCCGGCAGCTAACATGTCTGCATAGCCGTAATATTCATTGATCCTTATTGTAACACTGTCTGTCAGCGGCAAGCCATTATCATCCGTAAAAATATAAGCCGGTATTGATAATTCGGTTCCCTGACGGCACCTGATTGTATTCGCTTTATTATTACTGATAATAAATTCCTGCGCCGGTTTTGAAATAATGCGATAAAGTTCTGCGGCAGAATATTTGTTTTTTGCTGTTATACTTTTTTGATCATCTAACAGTGCTGTATCAGAAACAGTTTTGATTGTGAGCGGAGCAATTTTGAATGTTGATTTTTTAAACACGTTCACAACTGGTTTCACAATTGTAACCGGAGAAACGGTATTATTGTTTGCAACAATATTGTTTTTTACATTCATATTTTCCGCAGGAACCTGTTTTGCAGATTGAACTCTTTTATGCGTGTTGTAATTATATGCAACCCAGGTAATGGTTGTTACCAGGGCCAGTCCGCCCATATATTTAATCACTCTTTTAGAAATTACTTTCTTCCATCTTTTTTTAGGAGGATAGTTTGTGGCTGCCGGAAGCAGGCTGGTTAGTTTCTGCCAATCGGTGTTCTGTTCATTATGAGCAGGATCAAACGCGGCTTCCTTTTGGCGAAAGAAATCATCGATATTATTTTTTTCAAATGACATTTGAATAAATTTTATGATCAGCATTATTTAAAAGCTGCAATCTGAGTAAGCGCCTTGCTTCACTCAGTTGCCATTTGGAAGTACCCACAGCGATATCCAGCATCGTCGCAATTTCTTCATGTTTATATCCTTCAATTGCAAAAAGATTAAATACAAGTGCGGTATTGCCGGGTAGTTTTTTCAGCATCTGCATGGCGGCCTCTGCAGAAAATTTGTGATAGATATCCGGATCAACCGGCAGTTCGGGCTCTTCATTGATACTCACCGGGTGCATGATGAATTTTATTTTCGTTCTGCAGAAATCAATACAGCTGTTTACCACAATACGCCGTATCCATGCACCGATATCGCCTTCCTGTTTAAACTGCCGGATATTGTCCAGAGCTTTAAACATGGCCTGATTATAAATCATCGAAGCATCTGAAGGGCTGTTGGTATAACGGTAACATACCTTCAGCATAGCGGAATAATATTGCCTGTAGAGCAATTCCTGGCAACGCCGGTCGCCATTTTTACAACCCTCGATAATATTGTTTTTTTCTACCGGCAAATTTTTAAAGCTAATGTACTTTATATAATGACGAAGTGCAATAACAAAAGGTTGGAAAATATTAAAATAAAAAAAGCCACCACTTACGTGATGGCCTGATTGCATAGCCACTCAAAGTAATGTTCCCGCTTAGTGCTTTTATAAATCCAGTGCTGCAATTTTTTGTTTGAACTGGGCTGGCGTTGTTTCTTCAAATTGTATATCACTGATAATTCCTTTTGCCGTCACAATTTTTTTCATGGCATAAACTGTTTTTCCATTTTCTGTTCCGAGACAGATCAATGTGGCATTTTTTCCTTCTGGAATATTGTAAAAAAAAGATTGGTCCCCTGACTCATAATTGGTCATTACGCTTCTGATCCCGTCAAACACCAGATAGGTCATGTATATTTTAGTGTCGCTGCTGCTATTTACTGAAAATTGAATTTTTAGTGTGGGATCATTGTAAAAACGATCGCAATTAATCCAGCCCGTATTTTTTAATGTAAATGAATACCTGAAAACAATGCTGTCTAGCGATCTCACCCCTTTGTCAATCAGCCTCACATTTGATATAGAAAAAAAATTACCCGTTTGTGTTTTGCCATATAAAACATTATTTTTCCGGTAGGGTAATATTCTTAGTTTACCCCTGTTGCCTGAAAAAGTTCCATATCCTCTTTTAATCTTAATAATAAAATCTTCACCCGGATTTTCTTTTCTGATCAGTTGTTTTGCAGCAGTTTTTGTCATTGAGTCTCTTCCCGGTAATAAATATTTCCGTACCATTTTATTATTGTACCAGCGCTTTTTTTCAGAATAAGGTTCCCAGCTTTTATCAGGACCTTTATCATCGCCTTCATACTGCTGGTACTGACCTTGCGCGACCCAGTTAATTTTCTTATTATCATTATTGACTGGAGATATTTCCCCCGTAAAAAACTGCATGTCTTTATTCAGATCCCTTCTTGGCATTTCCAGGCCAACCGTTTTAGTCCCGCTAAGTTCAATTTCCTTTCCGTTCTGCATTGCTTTTACGCTGATCATGCCATCACTGATCAATTGTTTTCCGTCACTGGAAGTATTGAGTTTATTCAAAATCATATCTGCATAGGAATAATACTCTTTTACTTCAATACTTATTTTATCGTCGGTTTTTGCAAATGCAGCGGCAGGAATTTTTAATACAGTGCCTTCGTCGCAAACAAGTATTGTATCAAACCTGTTATCAATGATAAATGTCTGCACCGGCTTTTGTATCTCATTATAAAAATTCGTTATCGCCTGTTTAGAAGATTCTTCTTTCTGCGCCAGCATTTTTAAATACGCTTCATGCAACGAATCCGGAAAATTTGCTGTTGAAATTTTAGCGCAGGTATCACAGGGATAAAAATTAATGGTTACAGGTTTGTCCCTGATCAGCGTATCATCTTCAGGAAATATCTGTGCAATATTTTTTTGTCTGAGGCTATTTATCTTTTCTTTTTCCGCAACAGTTTTTTCAACTGCATCTTTTTTTACTGAATCAGGAATTTTATTTTCAGCAGGAATTACTGCCGGCCTCTTGCTCATCTCATTATTTTTTTCTGAGGTTGAATGAAAAAAACTTTTTCCTGCAAAAAATAAAATGCTTAAGATCGCCATGGCGGCAAAAAATCCAATTGCCTTTTTTTGAAAGGACGGAACTGTTTTGCCGGCAGCCACATCCGGCAGTAATGCTTCCATATTTTTCCAGTGCGCATCCATCTGGCTCAGGTCGGGCAGGCGCTGGTTTTCTAGCTGCTGTAATTTATTTTCTATATTATCCTGCTGCATTGGTCTTCAATTCGGTTGTAAAAAATTTTTCCATCTTTATTTTTAATAAACGTTTTGCTTCACTTACATGCCATTTGCTGGTGCCGTCGCTGATATTCAGCAATTCTCCAATCTGTTTATGGGTGAACCCTTCATATACATACATATTAAAAACAACAGCAGTGGCTGCCGGCAGCGTTTTGATCATCTGCTGAATTTCTTTTCCGGATACACGGTCAAGCACTTCGGGATGAATTATATGATCCTCTTCATTGATATAGGGTACGGATTGTTTGAAC
>JBDUCW010000016.1:0-54453 GCA_040003235.1 Ferruginibacter sp.
ATATAACGGTACCGAGAGAGACAAACTGGAACGAACAAAGTTTGCGGTAAATGCATCGGGCGTTTTATCAGCATTAACACCAAAAAGCGATGAGACTGGGATTAAAGCAAAACGGTTTGCAACTACAGGTGTTACCAGTCCCAATAAAGACCTAACCCTAACTACCGGCGGCAATAACAATGCATCCACCGCATTGAAGGTAATCAACGAAACAACTTCAAAGGACTGGTCGTTTGGCATTATGTCTACTTTTAAAGCCGGTGTGCAGGTAGATTTTACGCGTTACGCAAAAATTTGCCCTTTTAATCCGCAAAGCCCCGGCAAAAGCATGTCGGAATTTAAAGTAAGCGCCAATGCAAAAGTGTACGGCGGCCTTTTTGGCAATTCACTGGATCTTTTATCGGGCGGCATAGAATTATATGCTCCTTCTGATTCTACCAAACAAATGACTGCCAAAGCACAAATTCTTGTAGCGGGTATTACTGTACTCAGTTTGAATGAAAGCGTTACCCAATCAAAAACGTATAGTAAATCAAATGCGAGGTCTATTGATAAATCTTTCCCGATAACCGTACCTATCTGTTGCGGCATTAGCTTCAGCGGTAAAATAGGCGTAAAGGGAGACGTGGGGCTAAATTATAATGGGGGCGTTTATCGTACTGTTGCAACCTTGCAGGCGGGGCCGGTAATAGACCTGAAAGGTTACGTAGAAGCCGGTGTATCAATAGGGGGAGTTGGCAAATTGGGCGTAGGTGGCGAACTCACTTTTGTACATGGCAACGTACCGGTTAGTGGGTATGTAGGTATCTGGTCTCAAACAGCCAGTCAGATTGTTGTTGGCTATAACTATTACATGGGATACGATTTGAGTGTATTAAGCGGCCGCCTTTATGCTTATGCCGATGTATGTGTTCCGGTAATAGATAAATGCCACCGGTTGGGAGAAATTAATTTTTTTACATGGAGTGGATTTAAAGCATCAGGCACAATTGCAGACGGTGGTAGCAATTATGTACTTGCTAATTTGTAAAATAGGGTGTCCATGCTTCATGCTGTTTTCATGAGAATAATGGTTGTTGCTTTCTTGGTATCAGGTGCCAGTATTGGTAGCTTTTATAACAGTAAGTCAGCTTTTACCAATACGGAAAAAACCGGCGAGCAATTTATCTATTCCTATAGCAGTGAAGGAACAGGATATAGCGATATACAAATGCTTTATAATACAGACTCCACCCTTAAAGCACAACCCTTTTTTTACAGACCTTCTGTGCAAGTGACAGGTGTGAACATTCAATGCAAAATAAAAAAAACAATCATCGAATCTGTCGGTGACAGTATGCAGGTGTGTTTTGAAATAATACAGCCGGATGTAACAATTGAAAACGGTGCTTTACCGGTGGAAGCAGGTATAATTATAAAAGAAATGGCTATACCTGTTTTTGCAGATATGTCAATTGCCGGCAATATAAGGTCTATTAAAACAGACGCTACAGTCTCTTATTTAACTGCAGGCATTGTAAAAAATATACTTAGCAATACCCAGGCTGTTCTGCCTCACAACGGAAAAAAAAGTTGGCAGGTTACGGAAGAAAATACGGTGGGTTTATTTAAGGCAGAGTACCAGGTTGTTGATCAGTATAAAGACAGTGTAGCATACCTGAAAACAAATTTGGGATATGAAAAAATAAGATCAGTAAAAAAGGGGCAAAAGCTCCTGCCCAACAGTAAAACAACCATTATTACTGACGCATCTGGCACAGTCCAAAAAATACAAATTTCAGAATCGCTTGTTACATTATTCGGCGCAGATACCATTGTTGCTTCCGGCAGTAGTACGGACTGTAAACTTTTGTCAGCAAGTACCATAACCTCCAAAGATATATTGGCTTATAGAAAGTTGCAACATTCGGGGAAATACCTGAAATCATTCGCATTAAGCGACCCGATCTCAGATGAAGAGATAAACAGACTGGCTTATAAAAATACACTTGCTGATGACAATTTTGAAACACTTGTGACGAAGCTGAAAGCCATGAATATTCATGATAAGGAATATGAAAGCGATCTGACTAAAAAATTCAGGGCATTGGCATGGCTGTCCGAAGCTGATTGCATAAAAATGACGGCAATGATTAAACATGCTGCAGCGGGTTCAGATATCTTCAGAGTTATCAGTCATGCCATGGCTGCTGTTGAAACTCCTTTTTCCATAAACGAATTGGCCGCAATAGTGGCAGAGCGGAGAAATGATGAAGCTGTTATGACTGAATTACTGCCAGTGCTTGCTACTACACCCACACCAACCGGAAAAGCAGCAGACATTATTACAGCATTGGCTTTTTCAAAGGGAACAAATGCTTTCATTACAACAACAGCCCAGCTAACGTTAGGTGGGATGATAAAAAATCTGATGAGTATTGATAGACAAAAGGCAGATGAATTAACGGACGTTATTATTGAAAAGATGAAAGATAGCCGGGATACGCTTCAGCAATTACTGGTTTATGGTAACACAGGGGCCTACAGATTGCTGCCGGTTCTTTCTTCTTACATTTCGAATCCATTAGTTTCTGTTGAAATACGAAAAGCTGCAGTTTTTGCTACGAGGCTGATAGACCACAAAGAAGTGGCAGCGCTGCTGGGCAAACTATCTGTAGACAAAGACCCGATAATATCAAAACAGGCCAATGAAACCATTTTATTCCGGAAACAATATTTCCACGAGAACTTTTAAATTGAATCACACATTCGTTAATCATAAAAACAAATTATATGTTTAGAAATATTTTATCAGCAGCGCTTGTTTTCGTATTTACAGGGGTGAAAGCGCAAATGAAACAAACGCAAACTGTACCAAAACCGCTTGATAGCGTTCGGAGTTCCGCTAAAATTAAATCAGCTATAGGCACTCAACCTATTCTCAGGCATGTTGACAGCGTTCGTTTTAAAACTAACATAAGTATCACTAAAACGTCTGATAAAAAAGTTGATTCTATGACGAAATTTATCAAGGGGAAGATTTCCACACCAAAACCTCAACAAGCACCGGCTAATCAACCGGCAACGCAACATGCGGCCAAGCCAGGTGAGTAAGGTGCAGTGAATGCGCAAACAGAACGCAAACCAGATGGAGATTAAATATCATCATACCTGATCTTTAAAAAAGATAAATCATGAAACAAATTTTGTTATTATTTTTCGTATCTGTCGCCATGCTGTATGGCACGGCGCAAAATAATGTAGGCATAGGCACTACTACGCCGGATGCTTCTTCCATAGTAGAAATAAACTCCAATAACTCCGGCCTGCTCATACCCCGTCTTACGGCTGTACAACGCATGGCCATCAGCAACGCCGCCAACGGTTTGTTGGTATTTGATACGGATTCTGCCGCATTTGCCTACCGCACTGGCGGCACCTGGCTTTTTCTTAAAGGCACTATCAGTAAAGCGAACGGGTGGAGTACTGCAGGAAACAGTGGTACCAATTCGCTGAGTTTTATCGGCACCACCGATGCACAACCGCTCCGGTTTAAGACCAATTCAGCAAATGCAGGTTGGGTAGATAGTACTACGTCTAATACCAGCCTGGGTTTCAGGTCGCTTGATGCCATTACCCTGGGAACAGCGAATACGGCTTTCGGATTCAAATCAATGTCTTCCAACAATGAAGGATATTGGAATGCCGCCAATGGGTTCGAGGCACTTTATTCCAACAGGGACGGATCTCAAAATACCGCAAACGGAGCATTCGCATTGTACAATAATACTGCTGCTGTAGCCAATACAGCCAATGGGGCTAACGCATTATATAGCAACACTACCGGCAGCGCAAATACCGCCAGTGGTGCATACGCCCTGACAAGCAACACTACCGCCAGCAACAATACCGCCAATGGCTACGAAGCACTGGAGTTGAACACTACCGGTAGCGAAAATACCGCGAATGGCGCATTCACACTGGTGAATAATATTACTGGTAGCGCTAATACAGCCAATGGGAATTTCTCATTATATAAAAACACGACCGGTAGCTCCAATACAGCCAGTGGAGATTCTTCACTTGCGAACAACAGCAACGGTACCTTTAATACTGCCTTCGGAGCTTCCGCACTGGAAGCAATTATTGTTGGCGATGGGAACACCGCCGTAGGATATAACGCACTTGGGGCTAGTAATGTCACCTCTCAACATAACACTGCCATTGGCTATAATGCAGGCGCTAATGCCAGTAATGGAAGTAACAACGTATTTGTAGGATACGGGGCAGGTATACTTGGCTCAGGCCTAGTTAATGTGGTTGCTATTGGTCAAGGCAATCTGGTGCCAACTTCGAATACGGTAAGACTGGGCAATACTTCCACAATCAATTACCAGGCCTTTGCAGGTTGGACCAATATAAGCGATGGCCGTTTTAAAAATAATGTAAAAGAAGATGTGCCCGGGCTTGCTTTCATTAATAAATTAAGGCCGGTAACATACAATCTTGCCGCGACGGTGTTGGATAATTTTTTTCACCGCAACCATAAAGACAGTACAGATAAAAAAACCGAAGAACTAGAAACCAAAGCCCTCAAAGAAAAAGAAAAAATAACCTACACCGGCTTTATAGCACAAGATGTGGAAGCCGCCGCCAAAGAACTGGGCTTCAACTTTAGTGGTGTTGACAAGCCCAAAAACGATAACGATACTTACGGGCTTCGCTATGCTGAATTTGTAGTGCCGCTGGTAAAAGCTGTGCAGGAGCAGCAGAAAATGATTGAAGATTTAAAAAACAACAATGCTGATTTACAAAAACAAATAGACAAATTGAAAACATTAATAAAAAAGTAATTATCATGAAAAAGGCTTTTATCCTTTTTATAGCAATGCTGAGTTTGGTAAAGGGTTATTCCCAAAACGTAGGCATTGGTACTACCACGCCAACTACCAAGCTGCACATAAAAGGCAGTGCCGATACATCGCAGTTAACTATTGATGCCAATGCTACGCAATCTAATAACCATCCGCTCATCCGGCTTAGAAATGCTGCGGGGCAGGATTTACTTCATATACATGCTGACGATAGCAGTAATATCTTTATTGGATTAAGCGCAGGAAAAAATAATAATGCCGCAGGTGGAGGAACCTCTAATACGTTTATTGGCATGAACGCCGGATATTCCAACACTACGGGGTACTACAATACCGCCAACGGAAATCGTTCGCTTTATTCCAACACAACCGGAAGCTACAATACGGCCAATGGATATCATTCGCTTTATTACAACACAACGGGAAGCAACAATACCGCCAACGGAAGTTTTGCGCTTTCTATAAACACAACGGGAAAGAACAATTCCGCCAACGGATATCAGTCACTTTATTCCAACACAACCGGAAGCTACAATACCGCCAACGGATATCATTCGCTTTATGCCAACACCACGGGGTTCAACAATACCGCCAACGGATATCGTTCGCTTTATTACAACACAACCGGAACCAGCAATACGGCCAATGGAGTAGAAGCACTTTATAACAACACAACCGGAACCAGTAATACGGCCAACGGAGTAGAAGCACTTTCTAACAACACCACGGGAAAGAACAATACCGCCAACGGAACTAATTCGCTTTCTGCCAACACAACCGGAAGCCACAATACCGCCAACGGATATCAGGCACTTGTTAACAACACAACAGCTGATTACAATACAGCATTGGGTTATAATGCGGGAGCCAACTATGTTAATGGATACAACAACGTATTCCTCGGCGCTAACACTGATGTAAATGGCACGGGTTATTACAATGTTATTGCAATAGGCCAGAGCACCATTTGCACTGGCTCTAGCCAGGTTACCATGGGCAACGGCGCCACCGGTGCTTACCGGGCTTATGCTAACTGGAGTAATATAAGTGATGGCAGGTTTAAAAAGAATATACAGGAAAATGTACCGGGGCTTGAATTTATTACGCAATTGCGCCCCGTTACTTATAACCTTAAAGCAACAGATTTAGATGCCTTTCTGCATAAGGATATTAAGCAGGCAACACAACCCAATGATAAACAAACAGGCGCATTGAACGGCAGCAAAACTGCAGCCCAACCCAATGATGCAGCAGCAAAAGCAGTTTACAACAAAGCCTTAAAAGAAAAAGAAACAGCCGTTTATACCGGCTTTGTGGCACAGGAAGTGGAAGCCACCGCCAAAAAACTGGGATTCAATTTTTCAGGGGTGGATGCTCCTAAAAATGAAAATGATGTGTATGGATTGAGGTATGCAGAGTTTGTAGTGCCGCTGGTAAAAGCGGTGCAGGAGCAACAGGAACTCATCCAATCCCAGCAACAGCAAATCCAATCTCAGCAACAGCAAATGGACGAATTGACCAAAAGGCTGGCTGCACTGGAAAAAAAATAGAAAGTATTGTGCAGCGTTTTCGCGGCAGGGTTGACGATCAGATCAATCCTGTTTATTGTGAGGGTTGAAGCATTACTTTTTAACAGGGTTATGATTTTAAGACCCTCTTGATATATTGAGAATATAAAAATTTCATTATGAAAAATATTTGCACACTTGGTTTTTGCCTGTTTACCAGCGTACATGTTTTTAGTCAGAATATAGGGATTGGCACCAGCTCACCCCATCCTTCTGCGCAATTGGATATCAGCAATAATACCAAAGGCTTGTTGATCCCAAGAATGACAACCCCGGACGTGGGAGCAATATCAAATCCTGCAAAAGGTTTACTGGTGTATGATTCTGTACGTAATCAACTGATGGTAAATATGGGAACTACCAGTGCCCCCAATTGGCAAACCATTGTGTATTACAGTGGCTGGAATCTTGCAGGAAATGTGAATACCAATCCCAGTTTGTATTATATCGGCACAAATGATAATCAACCTTTGAAATTCCGGGTGAATAATCTTCCGGCCGGTGAATTAAATCCAACAAACGGGAACTCCTTTTTTGGATATAAAGCAGGTGTTAGCAACACAACCGGTTACTCTAATGTGGCCATTGGCAACGGTGCCATGTATTTAAATAATGTTGTCAGCAATACCGTAGCGATTGGTGATTCAGCACTGTACAACAATTCTTTAAATACTGTTTCTTCCAATACTTCGCAACGAAATGTAGCTATTGGGAGTAAAGCGATGTATTCTACAGTAGGTGGATTTGATAATACAGCGGTTGGCTTTCAAAGCCAGTATTCAAATACCAGCGGATCATTAAATACTGCTGTGGGGACTATGGCATTGCGATCAAATACCTATGGGTCCTATAATACAGCGCTAGGATCAAACGCACTGGGGCTTTGTGTGTCTGGACTTTCCAACACTGCCATAGGTGAGGCGTCCATGCAGAATACCACTGATGCTTATTACAATACGGCAGTGGGGTATTCTTCTCTTTTTGCAAATACAACCGGTTCGGACAATACAGCGATAGGCTATAAATCGCTGCAGGCAAATACAACCGGCGAGAATAACACCGCTGTTGGCAATTCCACGCTTTATGCCAATACTACCGGATACAATAATATAGCCATCGGTTTGAGTCCGCTTTATGCTAACATCACCGGTTGGGAAAATGTAGCTATTGGTACCAGTGCGCTGGTAACAAATACCCAGGGAGATCATAATACCGCTGTCGGCACTTCGGCGCTTTATTATAATACAACGGGCGCCAACAATTGCTCTTACGGTTACCGCGCCAACACTGGTAATACCACCGGCCTGAAAAATGTTGCTTTGGGGGTAGAATCAATGTATCTCAACAATGCAGGCTCTTACAACGTTGCTGTTGGTGTACAGGCAGGATATCATACTGTTAATGCACAGTTTAATACCTGCATTGGATATACTGCAGGTGATGCCTACGATATGGGTTACAATAATACAATCCTCGGTGCCAATTGCGATGTAGGAGGCAATGGCTTTTTTAACTGTATCGCAATCGGACAGGCAACAGTATCACCTGCCAGCAGCGCTGCAAGAATCGGTAACGGTGCAACAAACTCTATTGGCGGACAGGTGGGCTGGTCTACCTTAAGTGACGGAAGATTCAAAACAGACGTAAAAGAAAATGTAAAGGGACTGGAT
The DNA here is from genome assembly GCA_040003235.1 of Ferruginibacter sp. Classification (GTDB taxonomy): domain Bacteria; phylum Bacteroidota; class Bacteroidia; order Chitinophagales; family Chitinophagaceae; genus Ferruginibacter. The sequence goes on from JBDUCW010000016.1 coordinate 8,092, forward strand.
TTTATTTTGCAATTGCGACCTGTTACCTATTATCTTGATGCCATGGCAGTAAGCAAAAAACTAAAGGAGAATCATGGTATGGAATGGAGTGAACAGATGAAAAATGCAATTAAGGAAAAAACAGCCATGCTGCAATCGGGATTTATTGCGCAGGAAGTTGAAACCGCCGCAAATAAGGTTGGTTACGATTTCAGTGGTGTGGACAAACCCAAAAATGAAAATGATCTTTATGGTCTGCGCTATGGTGAATTTGTAGTTCCCTTGGTAAAAGCAGTACAGGAACAACAGGAATTAATTAAATCGCAGCAGCAGCAAATTGATGTATTGAACAAAAGGCTGGCGGCTCTCGAAAAGAAATAATGTTCAACAAGGCCAACAAAGGGCAACTAGATATTTTTAAATTCAGGAAAAAAAATACCTTCTTCGTTAGTGGTCAGGATTTAAAATTATCAAGCCATTCGATATCGCTCATCTGCTTCCTGATGCGGACCGTATCTCCAAAAGCGGTCACCAGTTGATCGCGGTGCCGGTCGGCTAAGTCATCAGTAAATTTATTTTCCTTCATGATATATTCTGCCATTTGCAGGCCTATCACTTTCATGAGATCAAAACGCGTGATATCCGCCATATCAATATTGCCCAGGATTTTTTCATCAAGATCATGAATCCATTTACTACCATATTTCTTTTCATCGAGCAGATCAATATTGGGAAGCTTTTTAATCGCTTCCGGATCAAGTGATATCTGGAAGCGCCTGAAGTCGATGGTCTGTTTTATCATCGGCGAACGCAAAGCATCTACCTGCATCGCACTGGCATCCTGCCCTGTGGCGGTCATGATCCAGTTCAGCCAGAATTTAATATCAATGCCTTTCGGATCCATGGCTTCCGTGGGTTTAAGAAACTGGCGGGAAATGCCGGTACCGAAACTCATCAGCGTTACTTCCTGGATCTTATACTGTGTTTCGTTCTTATCACCACCGGCACAACTATACGATACGGCTTCAATAAAAGCAGCCAGTGAAGGGTTATTGTAAGTGGTAGTGCCGCCATCCACAAATCTTTCCAGCGGATGGAAATAAGTTGGTGCCGACATGGTAGCTTCCATTACAGCACGCAGTAAAACATCTTTGTAAGTGCCATGCCATGTACCATCGTTTTGTTTAAAACAGGAAAAGAATGTTTCCTCTGCTGCAGACAGGTCCTGCGCAGTGATCATCATATCAATATCATTTTCTTTACAGGCATCTTCGAGTGTGGCGTCTTTTACAATTCCTTTCAACAGATGTCTGTATTTTTCTTTATCGAATGCCGGTGGATTTATATACCGCTGCCCCAGGAAGCGATGATCAAAAACCTGGGTAACGAGGTTCTCATACATTGTTTCAATGTCAACCGCCGAATGCCCGGTAATAATGAGTCCTGCAATGATGGCACCTGTAGAAGTGCCGGCTACCATATCAAACAATTTGTAACAGGGAATGCCTACAACTTCTTCAAGTTTTTTCAACAACTGGATGGTTAAAATGCCACGCATGCCGCCACCATCAAGACTTAATATCACGCGTCGTTTGGGATCAATATTTAAAATGTTGAAGGCCTGCAATCTTGCAGCGTCCATGTGATCAGCATTTGGTTTAGCCATACGGGAAGTTGATGAAGTTGATAATGTTGAGAGGCTCAGTAGCGCTCTCTGAATCTTTCAGCAAAATAAAAAATACCGCGGGTATGGCATCAGGTATTTGTACTTAATTTTCTGAAGTCTTTAAAACCACCCATAAAAACAAAAACCTGCTGCATAGTTTTTGAGTAACTTCATTAAAAAAATTATGACAACGAAAGAAATTGCAGATCGCCTGACTGCACTCTGCCGCAAGGGCGAATTTGAAACAGCGCAGAAAGAATTATTTGCAGAAGATGTGGTTAGCCTTGAACCTTATGCAACGCCTGCATTTGAAAAAGAAACCAGAGGATTGCCTGATGTTATTGCAAAAGGACACAAGTTCCAATCAATGGTTGAGACCATGCACGCGATGGAAGTATCTGAACCAATTGTTGCAGGAAACAGTTTTGCAGTTAGCATGCGGCTGGATGTAACGATGAAAGGTCAACCAAGAATGGACATGACAGAGCTCTGCCTGTATAAAGTGAAAGAAGGGAAAGTGATTTCCGAAGAGTTCATCATGTAATCATAAAAAAAGGGAGCAGTAAATCCTGCTCCCTCGCATAAAGAAAAAATAGTTTATTGATAACCGGGGTTCTGGGTGAAAGCGGAACCATTTGTTACTGCATCTATCTGGCTTTGAGGTATAGGTCGTACATTATGGTACGCTTTCACATAGGGTGCGGCATCCGGGTTCAAGGCTGCAATCCGCGACTGCAGTTTACCGGTGCGTTTCAGGTCAAACCAACGTAATTGTTCACCGCAAAGTTCCCTGGCTCTTTCATCCAGAATAAAATCTATTGTTACCTGCCCGGCTGTTACCTGCATAAAAGCAGTACGGCCCGGCAATGCAGCCCTCGTTCTTACAATGTTGAGGTAATAAGCTGCAGAATCCAGTTTGCCCAGATTGAATTCTGCTTCTGCTGCATTGAGATAAACTTCAGCAAGGCGGATCACAAACGCATCTCTTGCACTTTGTGCCTCAGCAACGCTGGCTCTTGTGGAATCCTTAAACTTCTTCAGGGATACATAGAATTTACGCTGCGTGGGAGTTCCATCGGCAGCATACGTTTTTGACACATCATAGGTAACATATTTCCTGCTGTTCATTACTGCCACCGGTATGGTAGTTTTGGCAGTATATACGGCTGTATCGCCGATCACGAAATTATTGCCGTTGAATACCCCGGCTTTATTTGCATACCAAACCGTTTGAAATGACGCTGCATAACGGGAATCGTTCACATCATCAAACATATTCAGCAACGAAAGTGTTGGCATATACCTGTTGAAGGGACGGCCATTATTAATATCGCGCAGCAATATGCTGGTGGCGGACTGATCATACACCATCAGGAACATGAGATGCCCGTTATTGGAACCACGTGAATGTCCATTAGGAAATGCCGAAGAAGCAAGATCATTGAAAGCCAGATTGGTGGAATAATCAACTGCCCAAAGCACTTCTTTGTTTTTAAGATTGCCCATGCTCCATAGGTCTGAATATTTTGGCAACAAACCATAACTGGTATTGCTGATCACTTCATTGGCGGTGCCGATCGCCTGGGCATTCATCCCTCTTGTTAAATATACTCTTGATAAAAATGCTTTTGCAGCGCCCTTTGTAATGCGGCCATATTCTGATGTTGTTGCAGGCAGGTTTGTAGTTGCAAACTGCAGATCCTTTAATATCTGAGAATAAAAAGTATCCACAGGTGTTCTGTTTGCCTCAGTGATAACACCATCAGTTGGCTGCGTGGTAAAATGTACGCCACCCCATGTTTCTACAATATGCCAGTAATAAAAAGCACGCAGGAAACGAAGTTCAGATTCCCTCACTAATTTTTGTGCCGCAGGATAATCTGTTACTTTATCGATACCTGCAATACCAGTGTTGCAAAGATTCACAGCAGCATAAGAATTATTCCACAGCAGGGTAAGTGCGGCAGTGTTGTTTCCCTGGAGATTATTGTACGTTGAAAGCTGCGGAAAAACATCACCGCTACCATTGGTCCAGATATCGGTTCCCATTTCCATAACGCTGTAACCCTCTTCCTTTCCATACCAGAAACGGGTGTATGAATAGGCTGCATTTACAAGCGCATCAAAGCCCGCAGCTTTTGTGTAAACCGTTTCGGCAGTAAGTCCGCCGGGATTATATTCAGTAAGATCTTTTTTGCAGGATGTAAGTATGGCTGTACAACTTACCAGTGCAAACAATCCGTATATTATTTTATTTTTCATGTTGATTTTTTATTGATCAATGAAAGATTTTATAGGTTGATATTAAGGCCCGTAACGATCATTTTGGTGAGCGGCCTTTCAAAAGAGCCGGCGCCTTCAGGATCATAATCACTCACTTTGGAAAAAGTGAAATAATTTTTAGCACTGGCATATAACCTTAATCCGCCAATATGCATGTGGCCAACCACAGCAGCGGGAAAAGTATATCCTAATGTAAGCGACCTGATCTTCACAAATGAACCGTCTTCATAACCCAGTGTAGTGGCAAAGGGCAAAGCAGCACGGGAAATATTGGCGTTCGGCCTCGGATAACTGTTGGTAGGATTTTCAGGTGTCCAGTAGTCAACGTTGGCGCCGTTCTCAATGGCATTGGGTTCAAACTTATTTGCATACGCTGATACGAACATCTGCCCCACCCTTGCATATACATATACACTCAGGTCGAAGTTTTTATACCTTACATCATTGCTTACGCCGAGGCTGTATTTTGGGACAGCAGCGCCGAGGATCTTCCTGTCGTCAAGCGCTGTATATTTTCCATCGCCATTAACATCTCTCACGCGGATATCACCTGCTTTATAGCCATAGGTTCTAGCCAAAGCCGTATCCGCCAGTTGCCAGATGCCGGTTTTTTCATAATCATAAAAAGCACTTACCGGTGAGCCGATGAACCAGGTGTTGGCAATATCATTCTGCCCGTTTACCAGGTCTATGATCCTTTCTTTGTTGTGGGTAAAACTTATACCTGTTGACCAGGAAAAATCAGGTTTGTCAATATTCACTGTCCGTAAAGCGATCTCAATTCCGTTGTTGCGGGTCTTGCCGATATTCTGCACCACTTTTGATACGCCTGAAGAAGCAGGAATAGAACGCAGCAGCAACAGGTCGTGCGTTCTGGAATCATATACATCAATACTTCCCGATATCCTGTTCTTTAATATCCCGAAATCGATCCCGACATTGAATGTACCGGTGAGTTCCCATTTCAAGTTTGGATTACCTGCCTGCGGATCTAGACCATACGCCAATGCACTTTGATCATTCCATGAAAAAGGAATAAGCGTTAAGTTATTTTGTGTAGAATATGGTTTTAATGCTGCATTGCCCGATACACCATAGCTTACTCTCAATTTGAGTTCATTGATAAGCTTTTGTTTCAGCATAAAATTTTCATCAGATATCCTCCATGCTGCGGCAACAGACGGAAAGAATGACCACCGGTTTTCTTTGGCAAGAATGGAAGATCCGTCTGCTCGGCCTGTAGCAGTAAGCAGGTACTTTCCTTTATAGCCGTAGTTGATCCTGAAAGCCCCCGACACCAGGTTGCTTTGTGCATAGTTGCTCCAGATGGTTACATTGGCAGGATTGTTCTGTAGTGCATAAAAAGCCTGACTGGCGATCAATTGCCCGGTACCCTGGGCATAAGAACTGTCCTGTTTATAAGAAAGATAGCTTGTTACCGCCGTAAGATCTATGCTGTGTTCTTTGATCTTTTTTTGATAGTTGATGATGTTTTCCCAGGTGATATCAAGTTGGGTGGTATTGGTAACCTTTGCAAATGACCCTGATGACAGCGCCCTGCTGATATCATTGGCATCATCAAAAAAACCGTTCCTTGATCCTGTATTTGAAATACCAACATTGGAACGTACTGTAAATCCTTTCACAGGCTTCCACTCTGCATAAACCGTAGATAAAATGCGGGTGGTATTTGTTTTGTTTATATAAGCGCCTGGCAGATCATCCATCAGCGGATTGCTCTGGTTTGCATTACCGGGAAATTTTACAAGGTTACCGAGTGAATCATAAGGCTTATAATATGGGATCACTTTATTGGCAACGGTCAGCACGTTATCTGTGCGAAGGTTTTGATTGTAATAAGTTAACTGGCTCTGCACACCTACTTTTATTGCATCGGAAACCGCCTGATCAATATTTAACCGCAATGTATACCGGTTTGAATAATCGAATGCCAGCAAACCTTTTTCACGCAGATAATCAAAAGAGAAATAGGCTTTTGTTTTTTCATTTCCGCCACCTATGCTTACGCCGTAATCCTGCTGCGACCCTTTATTCAGCAACTGCCCGGGCCAATAAGTTGAAGTGCCGTTCTGCACTGCCGCAAGTTCTGCTGCACTGGTAAATATCAATGGATCATTTGCCGGTGAATTCCAGGTGCCGATGGTACGGTAGGATTGCCGTTTAAGATCTGCATACTGGGGTCCAGTCATCGGTTTTGGGTAACCGGCAACTTCTGAAACTCCATAATAACTGCCGGCAGCTATTTTCGGCTTGCCGGCTCCACCTTTTTTTGTTGTAATGATGATCACTCCATTTGCTCCCCTTGAGCCATAGATAGCGGTGGAAGATGCATCTTTTAATACTTCCATTGATTGGATATCGTTGCTGTTGATATCCTGGTAATTACTGTATTGGATCCCGTCTACAATATACAGCGGTCCGTTCTGCGCCAGTATCGACCGGTTCCCCCTTACTGTTACCATTGAAGTAGCACCTGCGGCGCCGTTGGTTCTTACAATATCTACACCTGGTAATTTCCCCTGCAGGCTTTCCATGATATTTGCTGCGGGCACCTTCCTTATCTCTTCAGCCTTTACAGAGATAACAGAGCCGGTAAGATCTTTTTTCTTCACGGAGCCATAACCGATAACGATCACGGCTTCCAGGTCTCTTTTAACGGATAAAAGCGATATGTTCAACAAAACAGAACTTCCAACTTTTACTTCTTTTATGTCAAAACCAACATAAGAGAACTGTAAAGTTTCATCGTCATCTGCATCAATCGAAAATTCGCCTTTATTATTGGTACTGGTCCCTCTATTAGTCCCTTTTACTTTTATGGAAACGCCGATCAGCGGAAGGCCGTTCTCATCCGTTACTTTTCCTTTTATTGTTTTGGGCGGATTTTCTTCGTCCGTACTTTTTACAACGACCAAATTGTTCTGCATAAATTGATAAACCAATCCTGAACCGGCAAAAAGCTGATCCAGTGCTTCTTTTAAAGAAACGTCTTCCAGTTTAAGGGTTACCTTTTTATGGATGGCGTCAAGCTGTTGATTATAAAGGAAGCGATAGTTTGTTTCCTTTTCGATATGCGTTAAGATGCCCGCGATCTCTGTCTTTTTAAATTGAAAAGAGAGTTTATCCTGGCTGAATCCCTTGCCGGAGGCATGCAGGATAAAAACGATCATGAAAAATGTTGTTACTTTCATAATAAGCAGCATTTTGGAAAGTAACGGGCTTTTGGCAACCGTTAGTTTTTTTTTCATACTTTAGTATGGTTATGGGTTAAAAAATATACCGTTTTACGGTGTGTTGTATGTCAAAATATAAAACCTGTAGCTGAAGGGGAATGCGTCAACATTCTCCTTCTCTTTTTCAGTCGGGCAATAAATTATTTTGATGATCCAATAAATATTTCATTTTGCTTGATTGTATAGTTAAAGGAAGTGGCAGTATGCAATGCTTCGAAAGCCTGTTCCACAGTTTCATTCTCCAGGGAACCGTTAAACGTAAGCTGCTTCACACGTTCGTCTTCAAAATGCACTACCACATTATACCAGCGTTCCAGTTTCCTGGCGAGTGTAATAAAATCATCGCCCCGGAACTGTAGCCTGTTATATATCCAGGCTGTTTCTATTCTTTCCGTTTCTTTAAGGCTAGCATCCAGTGGAGTAATGTTATCCGGTGTAAACGGCAAGGTGCCCGTAATACTCTTTTTCGCTGTATTGCTTTGTTGCGGAGCCGATGCAGCAATTACCGGCAGGATCACCTTCTCTAAAGGATGCAGATAAATAGGATGCTGTTTGGTATCGTCATTTCTTGTGATCTGCACCAACCCGCGGATAAGCGTTGTTTCCATATTGCTGTCTTCAGCATATGATTTAACATTGAAAGCTGTACCCAATACCCTGATATTAAAATTGCCGGCATGAACGATAAAAGGACAGTTTGTTTTTTTTACTACATCAAAATATCCTTCTCCGTAAAGGGTAACTTCTCTTAATGTATCGGTAAAATTCTGTTCGTAAACGATCCTTGAACCTGCATTCAGCATTACTGTGGATCCATCAGGCAGTATGGTTCGTGTTTTACTTCCTTTTTGTGCGAGTATTTCTTTAGCAGCCCGTGGATTGCTTTTAAAAAGCCATTGATAAGATGTAAAAGAAACAAGCAATAAAATTGCTGCGGCCATATACCAGCGGAATCGTTTTTTCTTAAGCGGGTAAATTGGCGTTGAACCATTTTCAATATTTACTGCTTTATCAATTTCAGCAAGCTGAAGTATCCGGGTAATTTTGCTTCGTTCTGTATCAGACGCCTGTTCTTCCTGCCTGGAACTCCACCAATGCTGTAACATTTCGTATTGACGTTGCAGCATCCTGTCATTGACAAGAATGGCCGACAGGCGCTGTTGTTCCTCTTCTGTGGCTTCACCACTGAGGCTTCGTGACATGAGAAAAAATATCTGTTCGGGAACCGCCATCCTTTATGTTGGTTTATACCTGTAAGGACAGCCGTTTTAAAATAATCTACTACCCGGAAGATTTTTTTTTTAGCTGTTCTTTAAAGGGGCCTCTTAAAAAGGGAAGACTGTACGCCTGCTGAATGAAGGATGGCAGTTATTTTTGCAATGGCATTGGCCATGTGTACATCAATGGTGTTGACAGATATATTCATGATCGCCGCAACTTCTTTATAACGAAGTCCATCTTCTCTTACCAGTTTAAAAACCGTTTTGCAACGTGACGGAAGGCTTTCAATTGCCTGCTGCAATTGCAGCATCATTTCAGCAGAGAGCAGTATATCATAAGGAGTTGCTGAATTGCTATTGATCTCAATATCCATATTGTCGAACGATGAATGAATGCCCGAGGTTATTTTCCGGGAAAGGATATTCAGTGAAGTATTTTTTATGGCTACATACAGGTAGACAGAGAGATTTTCAATTTCCAGTATTTTGTGCCGCTGTGACCAAAGCTTTACAAATACATCTTCAACTGCTTCTTCGGCCAGTTCCTGCGACCTGGTAATTGCTTTTGAGAACTGGATGAGTTTTTTATTATACAGGTGATAAAGCTCCGCCAGGCTTTTCTCTTTGCCTTCATGGATACCCTGTTGTATGAGTTGAACGGCAGCAGTCATTTCGTTTTATAAGCAATTGGTCGTTTAAATTTACCAAAATTGCAAAGCGGGGGTTGGCAATTCTATGCAATCGTTCCCGAAACACTTTTTTCTCGAAAAAAAAAGCCGTTCATTGCTGAACGGCTTTGGAATATGTTGAGTTAATTCGTTAGATCCTGAAATGAGCGAATGCTTTATTTGCATCGGCCATACGATGAACGTCTTCTTTCTTTTTGAAAGCAGCACCTTCACCTTTACTGGCGGCTACGATTTCATTGGCTAATTTATCAGCCATGCTGCGGCCGTTTCTTTCGCGGCTATAGCGAACCATCCATTTGATAGATAAAGATATTTTACGGTCTGCACGAACTTCGGCAGGAATCTGGAAAGTAGCACCACCGATACGGCGGCTTCTTACTTCTACAGATGGTGTAACATTACTCAAAGCTCTTTTCCAGATCTCATAACCATTCTCGTTGGTCTGTTTGCTCACTTTATCAATAGCATCATAAAAAATGGTATATGCACCACTTTTCTTTCCTTCCCACATGATATTATTTACAAACCTCGTTACAAGTTTGTCGTTGAACCTTGGGTCCGGAGCTAATGGAAGTTTCTTGGCTTGTGCTTTCCTCATGGAATAAAATATTTTGTATTATTTCTTATTTGTATTACTTAAAACCTATAACGTAAAACTTATTACTTCTTGGCTTTTTCTTTCTTGGTACCGTATTTACTGCGGCTTTGTTTACGGTCTTTAACACCCGCAGTATCCAGACTACCACGAACGATATGGTAACGTACACCCGGTAAATCTTTAACCCTTCCGCCGCGGATCAACACAATAGAGTGCTCCTGCAGGTTATGTCCTTCACCCGGAATGTAGGCGATCACCTCGATCTTATTGGTAAGGCGCACTTTTGCAACTTTACGCAAAGCAGAGTTTGGTTTTTTAGGCGTGGTAGTATATACTCTCGTACATACGCCCCTGCGCTGCGGACAGCTGTCCAAAGCCCTTGATTTGCTTTTGGCAGTGATAATTTCTCTTCCTTTTCTAACTAACTGATTGATAGTAGGCATTCGTAACCCTTTTATTTTTGGACGGCAAAGGTAGGGAAATATTTCACAAATTCTTTATCGTAATGAGTATTTTTTGCACTTTCCGTAAAAAGATTTGTTAGGAACTCTTTATACGGACTTATTCTGCATGGTCGATGGCCCATAGGTAATGGTTGATAGCATGAAATGCGGGATTGAAAGGTTAGATAGTTTGGAAAACAAATTCTTGCTTTTCTACCCATGGACCATGGACATTTTTCTTCTTCCAATGAACCATCAGTCATGAACTATGAACTAAATTTTGTACATCCATCCATTGGTATCCGGTGCCTGGCCATAACGGATCGCATTCATGCGCCGCTTTACTTCAGGTGCAATTTTCCAGCTATCCACATCCATTGCCATCACATAATCTTTATACCGAAGTTCTTTGATCAGGGAAATAGTGGCAGCAGTACCGGTTCCGAATACTTCTTTAAAAGTTCCGGCCTTGTGTGCTTCAATGACCTCATCTATATTCAGGTGGCGTTCTTCTACTTTAAGTCCCATCTCTTTCAATATGGTCATCACACTATCCCTGGTCACCCCGGCAAGTATGGTTCCTTCTTTAAGATCGGGAGTAATTGCGGTATCGCCAATGATAAAGAAAACATTCATTGTTCCGCATTCCTGAACATACTTGTGTTCAAAAGCGTCTGTCCATAATACCTGGTCGTAACCTTTTAATTTGGCCTGGGCAGTTGCATACATCGCGCCGCCGTAATTACCGGCTGCTTTTGCATAACCAACACCACCGGGCACAGCTCTTACATATTTTTCTTCTACATAAATGCGCATAGGTGCGCTGTAATAAGGGCCGGTCGGGCTTAACAGGATCATGAACTTATAATTATCGCTCGGCCTTACCCCGATCATTTCGTCGCTGCTGAACATAAAAGGACGGATATATAAAGAATGGTCTTCCTGTTTAGGGATCCAGTTCTTATCCAGTTCAATCAACTGGCGCATTCCTTCTATAAAAATCTCTTCAGGGATCTGCGGCATCTGCATGCGTTCTGCAGAAATATTGAACCTGCGGAAATTATCTTTGGGACGGAAAATAAATGCTTCTCCCTGCGGATTTCTATACGCTTTAATCCCTTCAAATATAGCTTGTCCATAATGCAGTGCAGCAAGTGAAGGGGCCATCAGCAAAGGCTGGTATGGTTTGATCTCTGGAGTTTTCCATTCACCGTCTTCAAAATCCACTTCCAGCATATGGTCTGTAAAAAATTTACCAAAAGGAATATTCTCTAAATCAATATCGTTTAATTTGCTCCTCTCCGCTTTGGTAATAATAAAATCTGTAGCTGCAACCATATTGATTAATTTTACGGCAAAGGAACGAAAAATAATACATAGCAAAGGGCTGTTTTATGAGTTTAGATAATATTCAACTACCTGGAATTGTAGTACAGGATCTGTTCAGAAATTCTTTAATAGGCTTAGAAAGCAACCAACCTGTATCGGTTTCTGCTAATGCCGGTACATTTCCTTTTTTAGGAAAAAATGAACAGCGCATTGCAGTACTCGTAAAAGATGAAGCGGCATTATATCTTTCTGATGGACAGTTAAATTTCTTAATGGGCATTCTCGGTGCATGTAAACTCAGTATGGCAGATATTGCATTGATTAACCTGAGTAAGAATAAATCAATCACTTACCAGGAACTTACTGAACAACTGATGGCAGAAAAGATTTTTATGTTTGATATTACTCCGGCAGAAATAGATTTACCGGTAAGTTTTCCCGTTTACCAGGTACAGCGTTATAATAACCAGGTTTATTTATCTGCGCCAACACTTACGGCACTTGAAAATGACCGTATGGAAAAAAGTAAATTATGGACCTGTTTAAAACAGATCTTTTCCCTTTAATATTTTATTGATGGACACATTAATTTTTGCTACCAATAATCAACACAAAGTAGATGAAATAAGGGCCGTGCTGGGAAACCGTTTTGATATCATTACTTTAAAAGAAGCAGGGATCGACATTGATATTCCTGAACCGTATGATACGCTGGAAGCCAATGCCACTGCAAAATCAACAACAATATCTGATCTTACCGGAAAGAATTGTTTTAGTGAAGACACCGGACTTGAAGTCGTTTCATTGAATGGTGAACCGGGCGTAAAGAGTGCACGTTATGCAGGAGAGGATCGTGCGTTTGAAAAAAATATTAATAAGCTCCTGAATAAACTTGAAGGAAAAAAAGACCGCAGCGCACGATTCAGAACTGTGATATCAATTATACTAAATAAAAAAGAATATTTGTTTGAAGGAATTTGCCCGGGCCGGATAACTGATCAAAGCATTGGTGACAATGGTTTTGGTTATGATCCTGTTTTTATACCGGATGGCAGCAATATCAGTTTTGCAGAAATGGACATGGCTGAAAAAAATAAATTCAGTCACCGCAAAAAAGCACTGGAAAAACTGATTGCATTTTTAAAAGATTATAAAGAAATTCAGTAAAATACTTTTATCAAACATTATGGCCAGAATAAGATTGGAGATGCCCGAAACTTTTATTTTTAGCTGCAGTATTCCTGTCCGGATCACTGATATTAATTATGGCAATCATGTGGGCAATGATTCTTTCATATCAATTATTCATGAGGCAAGAATACTCTGGCTGGCACAACATCAATTTTCAGAAATAAATATTGAAAGAAGAACAGGTTTGATCATGGCGGATCTGGCCATTGAATTTAAATCAGAGTCTTTTTATGGAGATGTGATCAAAATAAATATTGCCGTTGCTGCACTGACAAAAGTGAGCTTTGATATTTATTATTTATTGTCTGCAACACGTAAAGACAGAACGGTGTTATTGGCCAATGCAAAAACAGGCATGGTCTGTTATGATTATGAAAAGAAAAAAGTGGCTGCTGTGCCGGAATCTCTTTTAAAATTGATGGAGCATTAATTGTTTTGAGTGTTGAGTGCTAAGTGTTGGTTTTTTTTTAAATTGATGAAGAAGTTATTTTTTAGCAGCAGTTTAAAAATTTGTTGTTTAAGGTTTAAGATTTTTTATAATTTTCACAGCTAAATTGTTTACCCAACACTCAACACCCAGCGCTTTTTCCTTTCCATATCTCCCAACTTTTATCCGCCTGAAGTTGCAGCATTTCATAACCATTCTTACCAGCAGCGCCCTGTTCTTTTCCTTTTTGAAGAAACAAAGAAGGATCCGGATTATAAACGAGGTCGAAAAGCAAATGTGCTGAAGTAAGATACTGGTAAGGAATATCAGGACATTCATGTACGTTGGGGAATGTTCCCACAGGTGTAGTATTGATGACAACCGAATATTCTTTCAGCAATGCGTTACTGATATCTTTATACTGAATACTGTTATCTGCTTTACTTGTCCTGCTAACCGTTAGTGTATCTATCTTTAAAATATCCAATGCAAAATTTATTGCTTTTGCAGCTCCCCCACTTCCCAGTACCAATGCTTTTTTGTGATGCGGCAAAATCATTGACTGTATGGATTCAAGAAAAGCGGGAACATCGGTGTTATGCCCGGTTAACTTTCCATTTTCAATTTTGATACAATTACAGGCGCCAATCTGCTGAACGGTTTCTGTTTGTTCATCCAGGAAAGCAATTACTTTTTCTTTGTAAGGAATGGTAACGTTCAATCCATTCAGGGAAAAATCGCGGAGTAGCTTATGGAGTTCATCAATATCCTTCAGCGGAAAATTTTCATATTGAAAATCACTCAGGTTCTCGCGCTTAAATTTTTCAGTAAAATATTTTTTGGAGAAAGAATGTCCCAGCGGGTAACCGATCAGTCCATATAATTTTAGTTCCCCCATTAATCCGGCAATTACCTTGTCACTGTTTTATCCAGAAACAATTCAAATGTATCACCGCGAAGGCCGATGCGCATGGCTTCCAGGGGAATTACTTCAGAAGGGGCAATATTGCCAAGGTTCACATTGCAACCGATGAGTTCAAGAAAATAAAGCTGTTGTGCTTTTTGAGGAGCTTCCCAGATAATCTTCTCTTCCGGAATCTGTGTCAGGATTTCCTGTACCAGACCTTCTCTTACTTCTCCTGTTCCGCGATAGATACCTACGTTGCCTGCTTCACGGGCTTCAGCGATCACATAAGTACTTCCTGCAGCAAGTTCTGCTTTCATCAATTCTATCCATTTATAAGGCGGAATAATATGTGCGGCATCTTTACTGCCTACTTCACTCAGTACAGTCCCATGTTTGGTAAGTTTTTCAATATAACCACATTTTTCGGCGTGAGGAATAGTAATGGAGCCGTCGCTCACTTCCATATAAGAAACGCCAAATTCTTTGCAGACATTTATATAATCTTCAAACTGATTACGGATCAGGAATGCTTCAAATAAAGTGCCGCCGAAATAGATCGGCATTCCGGCATCGCGGTAGACTTCAAGCTTCTCTTTCAGATTGGGGGTAACAAATGAAGTTCCGAAACCTAGTTTTACAATATCAACATGGGGATCGCTGACACTGAGGAAATTTTTTGTTTCCTGTATACTCAACCCTTTATCCATCACCATTGTGATACCATGAGTGCGGGGTTTTATATTTCTTTCGGGAATCTGAGAGAGATTAAAGTTCATGCTGAATATTTAAATTGCGGCAAAGATAAAGATCTGGAACTAAAGGGCAAAGCATGAATAGCTTGCCTGTTCTACAGAACAATGAATTACAGTGAGCGGCCTTTTTTAAATCTGGCTATAACATCTACAACGAGTTGGTTTCTGAGAAGTGAAGGATTTATTTCGATAAACTTTTTTATAAGTCTTGGATTTTTTCCCATTCCCTCTTCCAATATAAGTTTTGCTTCTTTTGATTTTCCCATTGCAAACAATATCGCACTTTTATAAAAGATGAAAATAGGTTTTTTATCAGTACTGTCGAAGGCATGTATGCTGTATTCCAACGCTTCTTCAAGATAATTAAAATGGTAAAGACAATTCAGGAGTGCAGTCCACCCATTTACATTTTTGGGCCTTAACCGTACTACATTGGCAAAGTTGGTAATCGCATCTTCCGTTTTACCGAGTTGTTCGCAGCATTGCCCCATTGCAAGATTATATTCAGGTTGCAACGGATGATTGCGCATAGCCACTTCAAGTGTTTTCATTGCGCTATCCCAGGAACCTTCACTGATATAGGTGCAGGCAATTTTATAATAAAGCTGACTGTCTTCGCTATTCAGATGACTTGCTTTTTTGTAATGAAATCTTGCCTGTGCAAAATTTTTCATCTTATCGTAGCAATGCCCGATGGCTTCATAAATCACATCTTCCGGCCGTGAGAGTTCGAGTACTTTTTCCAATACTTCAATTGCATCTTTATATTTACGCAGGCGGAGGTAGGCATCGCCCATGTTCCGGTAAGCGTAATCAAATTTTTCATCAATTGCAATTGCATATTGATACGCGTCAATTGCTTTTTCGTACAATTTCAATCCCTGATAGGCTGCGGCAAGATTAAACCATGCAAGTTCGCAATATGGATGGTCTTCAATAATATTTTTGTGCAGTTGAATACCTTCTTCGTTTCTTCCTGTAAAATCCGTCCAGAAACAGATCTTATATAAGGCCTCTTCATTAACAGGTTCCTGTTCGAGGATCATTTTGAGACAGTCAAATACTTTTTCAAAATTCTCATAATCATCATAAACATCTGCAAGTTCAAAAAGCAAATCAACACGTTCTTCGCCATCAAATTTTTCAATAGCCGCTTCCAGTAAACCTGCAGCTTTTTCCTGCTGATCAAGCGCAAGAAATACGTCAGTTTTTAATATATAGAGGTCTTTGTCAGAGCTGTCTAAAATCTCTGCCTGTTCAAGTGCGTACATTGCTTCCCGGTAATTTCTAAGTGCAATTAAGATATCAGCTTTTTTTAAAAGGAGAGCAGATGAATATGGATATTGTCCAACTGCGTAATCCGCAGCTTCAAGGGCATCCTGAAGCTTTTCATTTTCATCTAAATGGTTAATGATTCTGATAAATGAATCCTCTTCCAAAAAAGAGTTGCTTTTGCCGTTTTTGAGATTGGCGTATTGCTGTAATAATTCTTTTAATTCTTCCCTGTCCTGACGATAAGGATATTTACTCATGTAATAATGGTTAGTGTAATTTACAGATTTTATCAACATTCCGGTACTTTTTAACGAGTTTTAAAGTAAACGTTAAGGAATTGCCAAAATCATTGATAAGTGGTAACTGAATACCAGCTTTTTTTTTATATATTTGTAATATCTTAAAATTCGCCGAAATGCTAAAAATCATCCAAAAAACGCTTATTGTCAGCATGCTGCTTAGCACAGCGCTCAGCACTTTGGCTGATCGTGGTATTGGAAAAAAGACCAAGAACAAGATATCACTTAACATTGCTACAGTTTCAACACTAAGAAGTTCTATTTCATATAATCTTAAGTCCGGACTTACTTATAAAGGAAGTATTCAAACAAATAATGTTTTTTCCAACCGCTCCATGATGAATAACACAATTGTTACTTATCAAAAAGGCAATACAGTATATATTATTCCTTACAAGCAAAAAATTGTAATTCCTGATACCAAACAAGGGTATGTGGGAATGAAATTAATTATAAGACCTCATTAATTTAAAAAGACCTTTTATAAAGGTCTTTTTAAATATAGAATGTTATTTTATTTAATCACTCTCCTTTTTTAATCTGTTTATTTTCTTCATAGGTCATAATACGATAACCTGATTTTGGAATATCAAATTTAGAGGCGGGAACTGCTTCCTGGCTGATTTTTGAAACTGTGTATATATATATCGTTTTACCAACTACAAACTCATATTCCATTGCCAATCCCGGAAGGTTTTTAAAAGTTATGTTATATTCTTTATTAACCGGCATTAGCTCGGTTGAATAGTAAACAGCAACACTGCTTCCATCTTTTAATTTGGCTATTGCCTGTTTACAATTATATCCATTGATAGTTTTAGTTTTATCAGTTGGCGTAAATTGAGCATCATCAAACCTTTTATTCTTTTCAATCCAGTTATCCTTATTTAATGTGATCATCAGTTTCTGTCCGCTATACTCTTTCAGTATAACAGCATCCCCAGTCTTTATATCTACTATAGTACTCTCATTTCCCAAGGCACTTTTCATGTCAGTTCGTATCTGACTTCCTTTCAAATATATTGTAGATGTAGCGCTGTTCAATGTGTTAGATGTTTTAGAAGGTACATTTTCAGTTTGTAAAGTAATATTATAAACGATGATGCCTTCAGCAATTGTTTTTTGAGAAAAAGACATTAGTCCAGTTGACAATATGGACATTAATAAAAAAATTGCTTTCGTCTTTTTCATTTTAAAAATTTCAGTCTAAGGTAAGAAAAAGCTATGCCAAAGAGCAAAATCGTGACATCCAGTATCATTATTATCCAGCAATCTGTGTTAAAAGAATTTTCCACATATAAAAAAGGCCTGCAATATTGCAGGCCTTTTTATTTAGACGAGAATTAACGTTTACCCTGATTATTTTTATTTTTCTGTTCCTGCATTTTTTTATTGGCTTCCTGCATGGCCTGCATTCGTTCGGCAAGTTTACTTTGCTTTACCGGTCTTTTTTTATTCTCCTCGATCTGTGCTTTTAATTTGTCGTGATTAATAATATATTTCTGAATCACAATCTGCAATATCAGGGTAATGGTATTGGAAACCGTGTAATACCAGGTAAGCGCTGCAGGCAACTTATTAAATACACCCAATAATAAAACAGGAAATATATAAGGCATATACTTCATCAGCGGATTACTGTTATCCTGCATATTACTCATGCTATAAATTGAGATCAGTAAACTTGTAGCAACGGCAGTTAATGTAAAAAGACTTACATGATCTCCATAAAATGGAATATTAAATGGCAGCTTGGCAATAGAATCATATGCTGCCAGATCTTTGGCCCAGAGAAAACTCTGGCCGCGCAATGATATATTAGCCTGAAAAAAATAGAAAAGTGACATAAATATCGGTATCTGTAAAAGTGCTGGTAAACAACCTCCCAATGGGCTCACACCCGCTGTCTTCCATAATTTCATCTGTTCCATACTGAACGCCTGCTGATCATCTTTATACTTTGCTTTTAATGCATCTATCTCTGGTTTTAATACTTTCATTTTAGCGCCGCTCACATAGCTCTTGTATAATATGGGAGAGGTCAGCAACCTGATCAATAAGGTAAGGAGCAGAATTACCATTCCATAACTTGGAATGTTGGAACGCAGAAAATCCCATACCGGTAATAAGAAATACCTGTTGATATATTTAACAAACGAAAAAATACCACTTCCATAAGGCACGATCTGTTCCATATGGTTATTGTATTTTTTCAGGATATTATAATCACTCGGACCATAAAATAATTCCAGCTGCATTTCCGGAGCTACGGGTAATTTAAAATTAGCAGTGGCCAGGGCTACTGTTTTTAATGAATCCGCAGGAACTTTCCAGGTAATATCTGCAGATTGAAATTTATTTTTGGCACCAAACAAACTCAGGAAAAACTGTTGTTTTAATGCAAGCCAGTCTACAGGCTTATCAAATTTTTTATCATTGCCAGTTCCAATGCGGGTAAAATCAAAATTGCCGTCTTCCACATAATTCACACTCGATTGCTGATTCTCATAAGCGGCAGAATTTTCTGCCTGTGGAGCAATTGTTTGCCATTGCATCCTGAGCAAATTTTGAGAGATCCAGGTTCCCTGCATTTTAATATCAAAATCGATCATGTAATCGTTTTGATGTATTGTATACCTGTGTTCTATTGATTTGCCTGTTGAATCATTCAGTGAAAAACTTATGATCTGATCTGTTCCTGAAACCGTTTTATTGATTACAGGGAAATTAATTTCTGAAGTTTCTTTTGTTGTTCCGCCGATAAGGACGGGATATGAAATTTTATTGTCTACTCCATTCTGCAAGACTACCGGCTTACCATCATGCGTAAGAAATTTTTTCAGTTCAACTATTTTAGGTTGTCCGCCTTTGTTGGTAAAAGTTATTTTCAGCACCTCATTCTGCACTTCAGTCAACTGCTCCGGAGTATTGATCACCTGCGGAGGAAGCCCTTTCAATATTTCTGCTTTGTGCAATTCTGCATTACGCACAGAGTCATTCCGCACAGCATTGGTATCGATCTTTCCTTTATTGGCAAGAGCAGTGGAATCATTTATTCTTTTTTGTTCTTTTTGATAAGCCTGGCTGTCCCTGCTGTTGAACCAAAGCATTCCAACCATTAAAACGCCGATCAGGACAAAACCAATGATCGTATTCCTGTCAAATCCCATAGTGATAATTTTGAGTGGGCAAAGGTAATGCTTAGTTGCCACTATAAAACGAAGAGTTGTTTTAAATAGAAAATGCCCGGCGAAGTGCCAGGCATTTTATAAAAATAAAATATTTATTATTTTTTAGCAGCTGGTTTTGCAGCAGCAGCAGCGGGTGCCGCGGCAGCTGGTTTGGCAGCACCGGCAGCAGCTTTAGGAGCAGTTGCTTCTTCCTGTTTCAGTTGACGCGTCATCGTTACAGAAGCAATCGGAATACGTGGAGAATTCAAAATTTCCATGTTTTCTGCTTTTACATCTTCAACGCGGATGTTGCCATTCAATTCAAGTCCTGAAATATCCAGATCAATCTGTGCTTTCAGATACTTAGGAAAGGTTTTCACTTTCAATGTTTTGATTTTGGTAACCAGTTTACCGCCCGCCTTTACACCAGCCGGAGTGCCGGTAAGTTTAAGTGGTAAAGTGGCAACTACTTTTTTGTCTTCTACCAGTTCCAGCAGATCCACGTGGATCAAGGCATCGCTCACTTTATCAAACTGAAGATCTTTCAGAATACATTGATAAGTTTTGCCATCCAAATTAACGTTGGCCAGGATGAATTCAGGTGTGTAAACCAGTGACTTAAAAGCCGTGGCAGGAGCTGAAAAATTCAGTTCCTGTGCACCCCCGTAAATTACACCCGGCACTTGTTCCTGAGAGCGGAGCAGGCGGGTGGCTGTTTTGCCGAATCCGGTCCTCAGTTGTCCTTCGATTGTAATTGATTTCATTATTTATTTTTTTATGAGGCGCAAAGGTAGGGGAATTGAGGCCAACTGCCAACAACATTTTACAATTTATATTCTAAGCATAATAGCCGCAAAGTCCCTGCTGACCTGTATCTATGGCTTATTGGCCATTCTGCTGCGCATAAAAAGCTGGTTAATGCTTTTGTTCTCATAAGCATTCCGTAATGCCACTGCAAATAATTCATCAACAGAAAGCACTTTTATTTTGCTGCAGCTGCCCCTTAGTGGTATTGTATCACATACTACCAGTTCTTCAAGAACGCTGTTTTCAATATTTTCATAAGCTTTGCCACTAAGCACCGGGTGCGTACAAAGCGCTCTTACACTGCGTGCTCCTTTCTCCTTAAGCAATCCTGCACTTTTCACCAGCGTGCCACCGGTATCACAGATATCATCTATCAAAACAATATCCCGGTCGGCAACATCTCCTATCACTACCATACTTGCAATTTCATTGGCTCTTTTTCGGTGTTTATCACAGATGACCATCTCCACTTCAAAAAATGTAGCTACTTCACGGATGCGGTTGGCACTTCCTACATCGGGAGCGGCAAAAGTGAGGTTTTCTAAATTCAGCTGCTGAATATAGGGGATAAAAATAGCAGAAGAATCAAGATGATCCACCGGGATATCAAAATAGCCCTGAATCTGCGGAGCATGCAGGTCCATGGTAATAACCCTGTCTGCACCGGCAGCTGTAAGCATATTGGCAACGAGTTTGGAACCGATCGCAACCCTTGGCCTGTCTTTCCGGTCCTGCCTGGCAAAACCATAATACGGCATTACTGCAATAACTTTATAAGCGGACGCTCTTTTAGCAGCATCAATCATCAGTAATAATTCCATTAAATTATCAGCCGGCGCAAAAGTGCTCTGAACAAGAAATACAAATTTACCCCGGATACTTTCCTGGAACTCGACATAGATTTCTCCATCGCTGAAACGTTGGATCCCTACTTTTCCAAGTGGCTCTCCAAACTTCAGAGCGATGCGCTCTGCCAGGTATTGACTACCGGTTCCTGAAAAAATTTTTGCTGTTAATTCCATAAATGCAATTTAAGAGGATTCTCTCCAATGAGTGGTACTAATTTTATTTCGATTTAAAAAAGCAGTTGTTTTATATAAAACTCCTGACGCGGCAATTGTATTTTCCTCTGTTCTGCCTGATAAAAGTCACACTGAAAATGAGTGATTAAAATACTGCTGCAAACTTATACTTTAAGTTGCGATGATTAGATTTGATGGTATGAAAAATGTCAACAAGCCATCCACATCTATCAGAAATTGGTCTTCTGATGATCAGCCGCGGGAAAAGATGATACATGGCGGCCCCGAAGCTTTGAGTAATTCTGAATTGCTCGCCATATTAATTAATACCGGAAGCCGTGGTATGACTGCTGTTGATATCGCCAAAAATGTATTAAAGCTCGGCAATGATAACCTGAATGAATTAGGCAAATTAAATTTGAAAGACATACAGAAAATAAAAGGCATCGGCCAGGCCAAAGCCATTACGATTGCTGCTTCGCTGGAATTGGGAAGACGCAGGCAGATCGGTGAAACTTTTAATAAAACTATGATCAGCAGCAGCCGGGATATAGCAGTTTTCTTAAGGACAAAACTGAAAGATTATTCCTGCGAGGTTTTCGCCATCCTGTTGCTGAACCGTGCCAACAGGCTCAATCATTTTGAGATCATCAGCAAGGGAGGACTCACCGGAACAGTTGCAGATCCCCGTATTATTTTAAAAAAAGCGCTGGAACAACAGGCCACAGGAATTATTCTATGCCACAATCATCCGTCGGGAAGTTTAAAACCAAGCCGTGCAGATGAAGAACTGACAAAAAAAATAAAACAGGCAGCCGCATACCTTGATATCACTATAACAGATCACATCATTGTGAGTGAAGAAGGTTATTTCAGTTTTGCGGATGAAGGCATGCTATAATTGATAATGGATAATTTTTTCAATTCATTACACTCATTTACTCACGAACCATCTTCAATATTCAAAACAGATTGAAAACTTCCAATCACCAGATCATCAAATCACCAAAATTAATTCTTTGGCTTAGATGCTTTTTTTCTTATTCATATATAGAACAATGCCCGCCCGGCCTGGCCGTTCGGACGGGGCTAACTAAGTTCAAATTTCTATCATGTTTGTTTGTCTGAATTTGGGCTTCGGAAAATTCAGCCTGACACCTAGTTTCATCAGTTTTAAAAAATCACTTCAAACTAAGGTAGATAATTTCTCTTTGCGTCTTCGTGTCTTTGCGGTTATCATCTCCAAATTTCCAAATCTCCAAATTTCCAAATTTGCTTTAAGCCTGCCCTGTTGGTCCGCCAAAATTAAAAGGTATCTCTACTGCTTCCATATCCTGAATAGTACCGTTAGCAGTTTCAAATTTCTTTACATTATCTATCAGCGCTTTCATAAAACGCTTTGCATGAAAAGGAGTGAGTATAACACGGCTTTTTACTTTACTCTTGGGAGTTCCCGGCATTACATTTACAAAGTCGATCACAAATTCTGCATGACTGTGAGTGATTATGGCCAGGTTGGCATATTGTCCTTCAGAAACTTCTTCAGAAATTTCAATATTGAGTTGATTCGGCTGTTCTGGTTGATTGATCATATAAAAATTTTGAGACGTAAATGTACTGAAATACAGTACTGGAAATCCGAACGTCTATAAAAAAGGCTTTGTAGATAAAAGTAAAAGGCTTTCTTTTCAGAAAGCCTTTTACAAATATTGTTGATTGAATTATTTATGGACGCGGACCCATGTACTTCCACACTTCATTGAAAGTAACCCTGGTTCCAACGAAGGCTGCACCAGTGCCCTGAACAATCTGATATTTAATAGTAATATCTTTTGTAGCAGGATTCACAGAGTTTGCTCCGGTTGGATCAAGCGCTGCAGATCTGACACTTGGACCTGAATTCTGACCATAATAATTGGTAATACCAGTAATCTTATTTGTTGCTGCATCAAATGTGAGTACAGGAGCATAACTGCCGTAATAAGAGGGGGATCCGGCCGCATCGAAAGTATGACCATAAGTTCCGCCATTTAAGTTTGGATCAAAAACAGCGTTACTGCTTGCGCCAGTTGTAATCAGGTAAAAAGTTTCTGGATATGTACCTAGGAATGCAGGATTGGTTACGTCAACCATTGTACCGGTTGCAGAATACATACCATCCCATTGATTCCTAACACCAAATGTTACAATAACTTTCTTTTCGTTTAAAGCAACTTTCCCATCACCATCTGCTGAAACAATTGAGAAACCCATTGCGTAGAATTTGCTGAGATCCAGTTTTGTACCATTGCTGATTGTAAACTGAATTGGCTTTGCAAGTTCGCCTGGATTAAGTGTAATATTATACGTATTTCCAACAAGTGGAGTACTTGGCGTTACAAGACTATCGGGCAATGACACGAAAGAAGTTCCATAGAAAGAGTTATACAATGTAACAATTCCCGGATCAAGCTTTACTTTTACATTCATTGTAGTATTCATCGATTTGCTGTTCGGCACATCTCTTCTTATATCCACCACATCATATGTAAAAGGAGTTGTAACCAGCTTCAATTCAATATTCTGCTGTTGAATATCAGTATAGCCTGGATCTGTGAGCGCTCCCTGATTACCAACGAGTTTTACAATCGTTTGGCCAGCTGTACCCAACGGAACTGCAGTATCAACTTTTTTACAGGAATAAAATGCAACGCCAGCGATGATAACTGCCGGTACAATCTTTTTTAAATTTATATATTTCATATCTGAGTGATTTTAATTTTTTCGGTTTTATTAACGGTTAACAGTACTGATTGTTGGATCAGCAAAATCATTTAACAGTTTTTACAGATCCCACCAAACATGTGCATCCTGTGTATCACCACCGGTTAGTGTCGCAATACCTTCAGCAACTCCTGTTGGATTGGTACTGTATTCACTTTGGCCGTAAGTATATCTCCTTGGAATCTGCTTGCCGGTATTAACAGCATTTATTGTTGGTTTCACATCAGGTATACCTGTTCTTCTCCATTCTGCCCAACCCTGAGCGCCATCAGGAAAATATGCTATATACCGCTGTAACGCAATTCTTTGAAGATTCGTAGTCGTCACCGCATTGGAACCCGGAACGGTAGAACCTCCGATTGAGGCTACACCGGTACCTGAACCATACTTAACAGTGGGACTGTTATAATACGAAGCAGCTTCTACAGCTGTATGATCCCACTGCGTAAATGATGCTGTAACTCCGGATTCATAATATGTTTGTGCAGTAGCAGAACCACCGGTAATCCAGCCCCTTTCTGCAGCTTCAGCTTTAGCAAGTAAAACACTTGAGGCACGAATAATGAATACAGGCGCTGCTGCTGCCCTGTATTTTGCGTTCATCACCGTATCAAAAGGATTGGGAGGTGAAGTAAGTGAAACGCCATATACAGTACCTGCCGCAATACCACCAAACTGTTGATTTCTTACGTCTCCAAGACCGGTCATTAAGTCAGTAAATGTTTTACTAACTGCATAATCCTTACGGCTGGAAATTACATAGAAATTGTACCATGGATTAGAATATGCACCACCTGGATATGCCAGTATCATGTTGTCTGCGTTGTTAACAATATGACCAGCAGGATCAGCTACAGCAGCTGCAAATTCAGTAGCAGAATAATCTCCTGCATTCGGGAAACGCTTGCTTAACCGAAGAGCCATCAGCATACGCATTGAGTTGGCCAGTTTTTTCCACTGAGCAACATTACCATTATAGATGATATCGCCTTTTGGACCATTTCCACCATCAAACTGTGCTACTGCAGCTTTCAGCTCGGCGATCATACCTTTATAAATATCCTGTTGTTTGGTATAATTGGGCGTAACACCCTGCAATGCTTCTGTATAGGGAATATCACCCCAACGGTCTGTAATATTCCAGAAAATGTATTGTTTTAAAATTCTTGCTGTAGCTATCTGATTATTGTTAGAACCATAGTTACCTGCTGTTGATGCAGTCTTGGGATCCGAATTATAATTGATGATATTCTGCAGATCATAGAGTGAACCAGAATAGCTACCGGCAAAATCAGCAATAGGGCTGCTGTACAGTGAAGTGGTGGCATACTGGTTCTCTGCAAAATACTGCACATAATACCCGGGCTGCGTTTGAGTAGCATAAGCACCGAGGCCAGCTTCCACATTCGTCAGCAAAGCTGAGGGGATCGGATCCTGCGTTACCAGCGGATTAACATTGGTAGTACCGAAGTCCTTGATCTTATCGCATCCCGTTCCGCCGATGATCAATCCGGCTGCGAGCGTGAGAGCGGTTATTTTAAATGATATTTTTTTCATCGAATGTTGTTTTAAAGTTTATAATTAGAACCCTAATTTCAGGTTAACACCAACAGACCTTGTTCCAGGATACTGTCCGTCTTCACCATACACACTGTTGATCTCGGAAGGATCAAAATCTTTTGTCTTGGCATAGATCAACCAGGGGTTACGTGCGGTAACAGAGAAAGTAGCGCTCTGCAGCCATTTTCCGAGATTCATAGTTGATAAAGGAATTTTGTAACCCAGGCTCAATTCACGAAGTTTTACAAAAGTCAGATCGTAAATGAAGTCGTCGAAAACATTCTTGGTAACAAGAGTATGATAATAATCCTTGGCCGCAACATAGTAATCAACAGGCTTTCCGGTTGCGTCTACACCAAAAACGTGTATACCACCACCATCTGCAACTGCATCACGAACGGAGTTTCCTTTATCATTCAACACTGCAGTACGTGCAGTTAAACCTGAATAAGAACCCCACATATCAGACAGTGAGAAGAATTTACCACCTACCTGGTAATCTATATTAACATTGATGATGAAGTTTTTGAAAATATTAAATGTGTTTTGAAAACCGCCTGTATATTTAGGTAATACGCTTCCAAAATTTACATTAGGATCCTGAACATAATGTCCGTCTCCGTCAAGTACCGGCTGGCCATTGATTCTTTTGTAACCACCGCCGTACATGATACCCCACTCCTGACCTACCTGATTCACTGTATATGGAGGAGTAATACCGCTGAACGCAGCTCCACCTGAGATTACAAATCTGTCGATGCCCGGTGCAATAGAAATTACTTCATTCTTGATCAAACGTCCCCATGTAGCGTTCATGTCCCACTGGAAGTTTTTAGACCAGATTGGTTTGAGGTTCAATTGTACGTCAACACCTTTCTTGGCAATTTCGCCAGTATTGATCAGCTTGGCTGTAAATCCGCTTGTTGGAGACTGAGCAACCTGGTAAGGGAAATCCTTAACAGTTGCATCCCAGTAAGTAACACTTATACCGATCCTGTTTTTCAGGAAACGAAGATCAGCACCTATTTCTCTTTGTGTATTTACCGCACCATGGATCTTTGGATCTACCAGTACATCCGGTGTTCCCATCAGGAAGTTACCGTTCCATTGGTTAGCTCCGGGAGCATAAGAGAAGCCTGGATATTGATAAACACCGATTGATGCTGGTGTTTCACCCCATGAAGCCCTTATTTTACCATAAGAAAGTGCAGGTAATTTATCTTTTATCAGATCGCTGAAAATAAAGCTTCCACCAAATGATTTGATGAATATACCATTATTATCTGCCGGTAATTCTGATACCCAATCTTTACGCAGGGTGAAATCAGCAAAAAGATAATTACGGAATCCTACGTTACCTGTAATAAATATAGCGCGGTAACCATTGGCACTGATTCCATTACCGTAACTAACAGGGTTTTTTGAATTTGACAGGTTAAACAGGTTCGGTACATTAAAACCATTGTTGGTATTCGTAGACGTACTGTTTGACCTTGCCTTAAATATGTCCGTACCGGCATTGGCACCGATCTGGAAATCTTTGATCTTCTTTGAATAAGTAATCAGACCTTCATAGTTCTGCCTGTTGGAATAAGTGTTACCTACACCATAGTACGCTTTCTGGCCGGTTTGTCCGCCACTTGATTCCAGTTCAGATCTGAATTTTTGATCAAAATAAGTATCGTTCTGCTGTTTGCGGTAAGTGATACGAACTTTAAGATCGCTGTTTACTTTGTATGTGAGCGACACATCTCCAAAAGTCCGATCCCTGTGATTCAGGTTGGAATTATAATCAAAATAAGTATAGAAATTGAACCAGTAGTTAGCGCCGTAGAACAAACCTGGATTGGCAGGATTATAATCATTTGGGTTCAGGTGATTCCAGCTGGCCAATGTGCCATCAGGAGATTTTAATCCTCTCAGTTCTTTCATGATATTCATATCAAGATCCCTGTGGAACCATGAGTTGAATGAACCTGAAGACTGATTGCCATAAGCCTGATCAAACTCACCATTTGTATTCTGTGTGAGGTAATTGATGTTGGCACCTAATGTCAATCTTGAATTCAGATCAAAACTGGTGTTTACATTAAAAGTATTTCTTTTAAGAGAAGTAGTTGGGATAAGCCCCTGGATATCCAGGTTACTGTAAGAAGCCCTGAAATTATAATTATCACCTGCTTTTGAGAAGTTGATGTTATTGTTTTTGGTGATACCGGTATTGTAATAATCTGCAGTATTGGTTGGCTGAGGTGTCAGCTTCGCAGTCTTGAAAGAATATTCAGTTCCGGGATACCATGCATACCATGGAATGTATTCCTGTCCTACCATACGTGGACCCCAGCTTGCATCATCTGAATAATCAGGATAATATTTACCATCCAGTGCTTTCCAGCCTTCAGGCTGACCTGCCTGGTAATTAAATTTGGTAAGATTATAATTATCACCGCCTGCATAAGAATTCTGATAATTAGGCAGGATATAGATCTTATCGAAAGTCACACCGCTGTTGATTTCAATTCCACTTCCTCTTGCATTCTTTCTTGCTTTTTTCAAAGTAATAACAATTGCACCATTGGTACCCTGTGGTCCAAACAATGCCGCAGCAGAAGGTCCCTGCAGAACGGTTACATCTTCAATATCATCTGTGTTTACATCATTTGCATTTGGAAGTACAGTACCATCTACAACGTAGATAGCGCCTGAACTTGCACCGAATCCTGATTCACCTCTTAAACGTATTGCAGGACTTGCATCAAGTGATGCTGCAGACTGACCACGCAACTGTATACCCGCCACTTTACCGGCAAGTGCATTGTTGATATTGGTCTGACGGATAGTATTCAGTTGTTCTGAACTAACCACCTGCGCATTACTCGATGTACTTCTCTGAGTACGTTTTGTCTGGAAGGCGCCTGTTACAACAACCTCAGTAAGACTTCCTGTTTTTTCCAGTGTGGTGCTGATAAAGGTTTGACTTCCGACGCTGATTTCTTTGGTTTTGAATCCTGCGCCTGAGATCTCAAGAATATCACCATCCTTAACCTTAATCGTGTATGTGCCACTAGCGTCGGCAGCGATACCTGTTTTAGTTCCCTTAATTTTTATAGAGACGAACGGGGCAGGATTACCATTTTCATCGGTAATCTTACCGGACACCACCCGGTTTTGTGCAAATGCAAATACTCCGCAGAGCATCAGCATTGTAAACAGTGATAAAAATCTTCTCATGTGCGATTAATTGAGTTTTATGATTTGTAAAAATAAGGATATTTTTGAAAGGTCAAAAATATGTTAAATGTTTTTATTCGTTATTAATCCGGATAGATGACAAAAACAGGAGGCAAT
Organism: Ferruginibacter sp.; assembly: GCA_040003235.1. GTDB lineage: Bacteria > Bacteroidota > Bacteroidia > Chitinophagales > Chitinophagaceae > Ferruginibacter. Next base: position 37,074 of record JBDUCW010000016.1, read on the forward strand.
TAGCTGCTTTGGGGATTAAAAAATATCAGGGTTTGAAGATTGCCTGCACCCTTATCTCGGATTTATGATTTCCCATAATTTCATCAAGCCCGCTTCCGATCTGCATTTGATCTTTATAACGGGTTTGGGCAAAATGTAAAGAGAATTGAATTTTTGCAGAAGACTTGTAATTGACAGTAGCATAATACCGGCATCCTTTTCCATATAAAACAGGCACTGAATAGCTATTGGGCACATCGTTTTCGTAGACATAAAACCGGCTGTTATAACCTCCTGTTTCAAAAAAACCGATTCCCGCGCTTCCTGAATATCGTTTTCCGGAAGGCTTATAATCAATTGAAGTATACATTAACCAGCCTTCTTCCTGCATACAGTTTTTGCTGTTGTACCAGATCATTTCCGTGCGGCTGGCAATGGCAATTGCAGAACTGATTTTATAATCAGCTGATGTGCGCCATTGTTTTTTGGGAATCATAGTAACCGGACCCATCACAAGCAGGTCAGGATTATCATTCAACGCTTTTGTTTCACAATGATACCTGCTGTAAATACCGAACGTTTTATTGGGTTGATAATTGACCTGTATAAAAAAGTCTGAAGCCCTGGAAGCGCCATCCACTCTGTATTTCAGCCAGCCAAATGTAACAATGTCCGCATAAGCATCTATTCGCCAACTGGAGCCGGAATGGATACTTATCCCGGTGTAAAATCCTTTCTCATTATTGGGATAAGTATTTTCTGTAAATCCATTGCTGTATAAAGATCGGTAAGCCGGTGAAATATTACGGTAAACAAAACTCAGGTCTGTATTTCCTGAAACCGATACAAGCATTCCCGCAATCATCGCCCTGTGAAACTGATTGTCAATAGCAGCTTCTCCAAATAAATGCATATTCTTAAAAGTATAACTGTAATCAATACTGTAATCAGATAATTTCTTACCTGATAATGCAAACAGGTTGTATGGATCTGCAGCTTTAATGACCGGAAGTTTAAATTGGTGAACAACGACATTGATACCGATATGCCACTGTTTTTTCCGGAAAATAATATTCCCGCCAAAGCTAAGCTGGTGCTGAGTTCCTTTATCCGCTATTTCGTTTGCTGTGCGGTGATAACCGGATGTCTGCAGAGATGATACATAACCATCGTTTATGCCACTGCTGTCATTCAAAAAATTCGCATCCAGTTTCCGGTAAGAACCAAATAAGCTGGTCTGCCATTTTCCTTTTTCCAATGTAATACCTGCTCCGCGATGAAAATTATTTTCGCCCGCACTACTATATGGATGCAGTACTGATGATTGCCTTTTTATGTTCAGAACATCGGCTCCTTTTTTAAAAGCAAAACTTTGCCATTGAATCAGGCCCTGCCCCATGCTCACGGAAAAATCACCGAGGGCAAGTGCTTTAATTATACCAATATTTGCAGCAAAAAAATGAATGGAGTAAAAATCAAAACCCTTTTTTTGATTGCCCCGTAAAAATTGTTCTCCCGCATCTTTTTCGCCAAGTATTCCAAAACTCAGTAAGTTCTTATACACGAATCTGTACCGCAATAATATCTTTTGAGGAGATCCCTCGTAATGATTGGCCACTGTGTCCTGCCTGTATCCCTTTGACAGTTCGGGCACCTGGCCAATCCGCAGCAGCACATTATAATTACCCGCTTTAAATCTTTTACCGAGAGCAGAAAACAAATCTTGTGACTCACTAACGGTGATGTAGGGCCTGAGTTTTCTTGCGGTTGAAATATCCAGTCCGGGTACTGCCTGCAACTCATAGACATCAATAAATTTCCCAAGCAGATTTCTGTAGTTCAGAATATTCCTGATCTCCAGTGGCGAAAGAATCTTCAGGTCTTCCAACTCCTCTTCATTGGCCGTGTTCAGATTTAAGGGATGCAACAGGTATTCCTGCAGTTCCTGCAAAAAACTATCGTCTTCCGGTTGCTCATCCTGGTTAGCCATTGATATATTTTCTACCTGCTCCTCCAGCGCTGCAGCCGGATCTATTGTTTGGGCAATACAACGGTCTCCCATCATTAAAATGAAAAGAAAGCAGCAAACAAAAATTATTTTAGTGAAATATTTCATTTCATATTTAAGAACGTCTTGTGCTATTGAATTTATTAAAATAGAACGCAGATTTTTAAGACCTGCCGGCAGGTTCATAACTCATCTATTCCCGGTAAATGATTACAATATGATTTGTTCTGATATTAGAAAGCCGGCAATCAGTATACATCATAAAGACCATCCCGATAGCTATCGGGATCGCGTTCTGTATTTTAATAGCACAACACGTTATTTAAGAATTAAATCTGCGGATTTTTTCAATTGAATAATCCATTGCAGTGACAACCTGTCTGCTGAAACTGTTTTTCTTATTGTTTCCTTCGGGATTCCTTCGGGGTTTGTTCGGTGTCGTTCGGTAATTCCCGAACAACGCCGAAGGATTCCGGAACAATACCCGAACGAAACACGAATAAAGCATAGCCGAAATCCCATAAAACCTTTAAAAGACCATGACATTTATTCATGTATTCTTTATAAATTCTCCTGCTTTTTCCCGATCTCCATGATTAGCATCAAAGCCGGTGATATACCCAGTTGTGGATGATACACTGCCGATACATCCAGCCGGAAAATATTAAAACCCAGTCCTGCACCGGCAAATAATCCGGAGTTTGCTGATGCAAAACCCATTCTTGCAAAAAACTGTTTCATAAATTCATATTGCATTCCTATTATTACATTAACGGACTTATTTTCTTCTTTAATAATTTCTATTCCTGTAAAGAAAACATTGGATGCATCATAACCAAATCCGGCGCTGTATACAGATGGAAGCTTTTCCTGCACTGAACCGTTCAGTCCCGCAGAAAATAAATTCTCCGCATGAAATCCTCCATGAAAATTTTCAGTGAAATGCAGGATGATACCGATGGCTTCACTCACCGTTGATGAATTTCCATACAATGGAATCCGGTATCCATGATAACTGAATCGTATTCCCGCATCTACTTTACTGCCAAGGGATCGTGCATATACCAATCCCGACTGCTGCTCATTAAAATTTTTAAATCCTCCATAATCAAGCGCAATTCCGAAATTACCTTTTGAGGTTGGTAGCGCAACTGCCGCTGTATAATAGCTGGTTGCTTCCAGTAAAAATCTTCTTTCTCCATACACAGCAGCAGCAGCCTGCTTTAGCCGGGCAAGCGCCGCTTCGTTACTGCGAAAAGAAAATACATCCTGCTGAGAAATACTATATGCTGTAATACCGGTATAAGGGAATACCAATGTATTGGATTTTTGTGCAGTGGCAGTAAACACTGTTGAAATAATTATGCAGTATATGGACGTTATTTTTTTCACCGGGTAAATTGACAGAGCGGAAAGGTAGCAGCATAAAAAATTTCATCAATGGTGAAAACACGGCAAATTGCAGGGAATAAATTGGCGGGTGCAAACTATCTTTGCGCCCATGCAGATATTAGATGGCAAAATTGTTTCGGCCACAGTAAAAAATACCGTGAAGGAACAAACTGAAAAGCTCGTACAGCAGGGAAAAAAAATACCGCATCTCGCGGCAGTACTGGTAGGTAATAATGGTGCCAGCGAAACTTATGTGGCCAGTAAAGTGAAGAGCTGTGAAGAAGTTGGTTTTAAAAGCACATTGATAAGACTGGATGAAAATATTTCTGAATCATCACTCATTGAAGTGGTAGAAAAACTGAATGCAGACAATGATGTTGATGGAATACTGGTTCAGTTGCCCCTTCCCAAACAGATCAGCGAAGAGATCATCATCAACCTCATTGATCCCGCAAAAGATGTGGATGGATTTCACCCGGTAAGTGTTGGCCGCATGGTCCAGGGACTCGATACGTTTATTCCAGCTACGCCTTATGGTATTTTATTACTGCTCGAACATTACCAGATAGAAACAAAAGGTAAACATGCAGTGGTGATCGGGCGCAGTAATATTGTGGGCCGCCCCATCAGTGTGTTGCTGAGCCGCAACAGTTATCCCGGCAATTGCACCGTAACGGTTTGCCATAGCCATACACAGGATCTTAAAAGCATTTGCCTGCAGGCAGATATTATTGTAGCTGCATTGGGTAAGCCCGGATTCTTAACCGCAGATATGGTAAAAGAAAATGCTGTGATCATTGATGTGGGCATTACAAGAGTTCCGGATGCAACAAAAAAAAGTGGATTTGCAATTAAAGGCGATGTTGATTTTGTAAACGTTGCGCCGCATTGTTCTTTTATAACACCGGTGCCCGGTGGCGTTGGATTGATGACAATCGCAGGATTGCTGAAGAATACTTTAAAGGCAGCGGAAAAAAATATGTTGAGTGTTGGGTGTTGAATGCTAAGTATGGCATTTACCCAACACTCAACACAAATATTAACTCTACAAATTATAAAATGAGCCTTCCCGTAATGGAACATTTTTATACCATCCAGGGTGAAGGATTTCACCAGGGCAGGGCGGCGTATTTTATAAGACTCGGTGGTTGCGATGTGGGTTGTGTATGGTGTGATGTAAAAGATAGTTGGGATGTCGGCAAACATCCGTTGGTAAATATTGATGAGCTCGTTTCGGTGGTAAAAGAAACGCCGGCAAAACTGGTAGTCATTACCGGTGGTGAACCTTTGATGCACGATCTTAATGCCTTAACAGCTGCATTGCAGAACGCAGGACTGGAAACAAATATCGAAACATCGGGCTCCTCTCCTTTCAGCGGTTCCTGGAACTGGATCTGTTTATCTCCCAAAAAATTCAAAGCGCCTTTACCGGAAATATTACCATTGGCCAATGAATTAAAGATCATCATTTTTAATAGATCTGATTTTGCATGGGCAGAAAAATATGCAGCATTGGTCAGTGCTTCCTGTAAATTATTTTTACAACCTGAATGGGATAAAGCTGCTGAGGTTACGCCGATGATGATTGATTATATCAAACAAAATCCGCAATGGGAATTATCATTGCAGGTACATAAGTATATTAATGTTCCGTAGAAAGATGTTTGTTGTTTGTTGTTAGGAAGGCAGTTGAAAAAGTTGATAAGGGTGATAAAGTTAAAAAGGTTGAAAAGTTATTTGTATTTCTTCAACTCTTAACTCATAACTCATAACTTTAAACTCTTTTTCATCTATGCAGAACATCAGTCACCAATATCGCCGCTCCACTTTCTTATTTCTTATTTTTAGTTCCTTATTTCTTATTTCCCATGCGCAATGGTACGATCCGCAAAAGGTAGATAAAAAGGCAGCCGATCTTTTTGCAAAAGCTATGGAAACTGCCGATGAAGTCAAATACATAAATGCTATTCAACAAGTCACCGAAGCATTAAAACTGGAACCAAAATTTGTTGATGCATGGTTGTCGAGAGCAAGCCTGTATGCAACCATAAAAAATTACCAATTATCGGCTACCGATTTTGAAACAGCTTTTCAATTGGATTCAGTTTATTCAAGAGAATATTATTTTCAATATGCCAATTCGCTCGCAGGGCTTGGGCAATTTTCGAATGCACTAACGGCCATCAATAAGTTTTTATCGATTCCGCAACTCGGTGAACAAACCATCGCATCTGCCAATCATAAAAAAGCTTCTTATGAATTTGCGATCGACTATGATAAAAATCATCCACTGAAAAATTATGTATTTGCTCCGCAGAACATGGGCGACAGTATCAACTCTGCTGCGCTTGAATATTTTCCTTCCTTGACCATCGATGGAAAAAAAATGATCTTTACCCGCAGGACAAATGGCGATGAAGATTTTTACGAAACCAATTTCATCAATGACAAATGGAGCAAAGCAGTTCCTGTTGGCGGTAAAATAAATACCAACCTCAACGAAGGTGCGCAGAATATTTCGCAGGATGGTCAATGGATGATATTTGCAGGCTGCGGCTATCCCGAAGGTTTTGGTGACTGCGATCTGTACATCGCTTATAAAACAGATATTGGCTGGACCGAACCACAGAATTTAGGTGGATTGGTGAATACTGATTTCTGGGAATCGGCTCCTTCGCTTTCTGCTGATAAACATGATCTTTATTTTGCCAGCAGTTTCGGTGAAGGTTATGGTGGTAAAGATATTTTTGTTACGCATTTTTTACCCAATGGCAAATGGAGCCGGCCGCAGAATCTTGGTCCCACCATCAATACTGCAGGCGATGAAAGCTGTCCGTTTATTCATGCAGACAATCAAACTTTATATTTCAACAGCAATGGACATCCCGGTTATGGAAAAACAGATCTTTTCTTTTCCAGGAAAATAAATGACAGCACCTGGGGCAAACCCGAAAATCTCGGCTATCCGATTAATACAGTTGATGACGAAGGATCTCTCATTGTTGCTGCTGATGGAAGAACAGCCATTTATACCAGCGATCCTGCGGATACAAAAGGTGGTCTTGATCTGTATACTTTTCAATTGCGTGAAGATGTGCGGCCTTCAAAAACATTATGGGTAAAGGGGAAAGTATTTGATAAAAAAACAAGCGCCGGCCTTGCAAGTTTTATCGAACTAACGGAGATCGGCAGCCGGAGAATCATCAGCAAAATACAAACTGATGCCGCGGGCAATTACCTGGTTACATTACCGGTGGGAAAAGATTATGCATTCAACGTAAATCATAAAGGTTATTTGTTTTACAGTGATCAGTTCCTGCTGGCAGCTAATACACCTGATTCTACTTATCTCATCAATATTCCATTGCAGCCGTTGGAAACAGGCGCTGCTGTTGTGCTCAAAAATATTTTCTTCGATAGCAAACAGTTTGCATTAAAAACATCGTCCATAGATGAACTGGATAAACTGGTACAACTGATGAATGAAAATCCACAGGTAAAAATTCTGATCAGTGGATATACCGATAATGTGGGCAAGCCTGCAGACAATTTATTATTGTCCAACAACCGCGGTAAGGCTGTGGTAGCCTACCTTGTATCCAAAGGCATTCCTGTACAAAGATTAAGTTTTAAAGGTTATGGAGAAACCAATCCTGTTGCAGACAATACAACCGAAACCGGCAAGGCGATGAACAGGAGGACGGAGGTGAGCGTTGTTAGTAATTGATAATTGATAATTTTTTCAGTTCGTTTCATTCATCCAGTTACTTGAAATACTTTGATTCTGAAAAACTTTAAAAACTCTAAACTCTAAACTCATAACTCATAACTCTTAACTTTTAACTCCAGAGTTTAAATCCTCATTTACAAAAAAGAATAAAACATTATCCCGTCGCGGAAACATCATGCATCATTAATTATTAATCGTTAATTATGTTTGATGAATGAATTGCTGCATCGTATTGCCCTTACGCTTGTGCCCAATATCGGCGATGTACACCTTAAAACCCTGATCAGTTATTTTGGCGATGCTCCTGCTGTTTTTAAAGCAAAAAGAAAAGAGCTGGAAGCATTGGAAGGTATTGGTTTGATCCGTGCAAAAAGCATAAAAGATTTTACAGACTTTACATCCGCCGAAAAAGAAATCGCTTTCATTGAAAAATATAAGATAACGCCCCTGTTTATTACAGACAAACATTATCCGCAACGTTTGCTGAATTGTTATGACAGTCCTGCCCTGTTATATTATCGTGGCACTGCAGACCTGAACAACACTAAAATAATTTCTATTGTTGGTACAAGAAATAACAGCGATTATGGAAAATTCATCACAGAAAAATTAATTACAGAACTGGCAGCGCAACCATTGCTCATCTGCAGTGGCCTTGCATTTGGCATTGATACCATTGCACATAAGTCGGCATTGAAAAACGGACTGCCGACGGTTGCTGTACTGGCGCATGGACTTGATATTATTTATCCTGTGCAGAATAAATCGCTCGCCCGGCAAATGACCGACCATGGTGGGTTGCTTACAGATTTTTGCAGTAGTATAAAACCTGATAAACAGAATTTTCCCAAACGGAACAGGATCGTTGCCGGCATCTGTGACGCATTAATTGTAATGGAAAGCAGTAAAAAAGGCGGATCACTGATTACCGCAGAACTGGCCAACAGTTACAACAAAGATGTGTTTGCATTTCCCGGAAAAATTACGGATCTGAAAAGTGAAGGATGCAATCATCTTATCAAACAGAATAAGGCAATCCTAATTACCTGCGCCAAAGACCTCATTGATAATATGTGCTGGAACGAAGATAAACCTGTTCGTAAAAAACAACGGCAGCTTTTTATTGAGTTAACCGATCATGAAAAGATCATCATTGATATTCTGGAAGCACAGGAAAATATTCACATTGATGAATTACTTTTTAAAAGCGGATTGAGTTACGGCACAGCAGCCGGTGCTTTATTAAACCTTGAAATGCAGGCGGTGATTGTTTCGTTGCCGGGTAAGATTTATAAACTGATTTGAGTTAAAAACTATGAGTTTAGAATTATGAATTAAAAGTTATGAGTTGGCAAAAGAAGCTGTGCGCTTGAGCAATGAGAAACAGGTGTATATGTTTAAAGGAAGCGGGATTAAAAATAAGTATGCGTTGAATCAAATGAATTCTTAATTCTCAATTCTTAATTGCATTCAGTTTGAGTTTTGCATTTTGAGTTCCCTGCCTTACCTTTGCCTATGGCAACAATAAATAACTCCTCCGCAAATTCTTCCCGCAAAAAATTTACTGAAGGTCTCACATTTGATGATGTATTGCTGATTCCGGCTTACTCTCAGGTATTGCCCCGCGATGTTGACATCAAAACACAACTCACCAAAACCATTACATTAAATGTACCCTTGCTCAGCGCAGCGATGGACACGGTTACTGAAGCTTCTTTGGCCATTGCTCTTGCAAGAGAAGGCGGCCTCGGAATTCTTCACAAGAACATGAGCATCGAACAGCAATCAGACCAGGTTCGTAAAGTAAAACGCAGTGAGAACGGGCTCATCAGTGACCCGGTTACCCTTAGGCCTGATGCCACGATCGGCGAGGCTTTGCGCATCATGCGGGAAAATAAGATCGGTGGCATTCCCATTGTTGACGCTCAAAATAAACTCGTAGGTATTCTTACCAATCGTGATCTCCGCTTTGAAACAAATTTCAAAGAAAAAGTAAGTGCGGTGATGACAAAAGAAAATCTATATACGGCACCTGAAGGCACAGATCTTAAAAAAGCCGAAGAATTATTCAAGAAAACCAAAGTTGAAAAATTACCCATCATTAATAAACAGGGTAAACTAACGGGACTGTTTACCTACAGCGATATTTTAAAATTAAAAAGTCATCCCAACGCAGCCAAAGATGCATCTGGAAGATTACTGGTTGGTGCAGGCGTTGGCATCACTGCAGATATTCTCGATCGCGTTGCCGCATTGTATAAAGTGGGTGCTGATGTAATCTGTCTCGACAGTGCCCATGGTCATACCAAAGGTGTGATCACTGCATTGAAAGAGATAAAAAAGACCTGGAAACAATTACAGGTCATTGCAGGAAATGTTGGAACCGCCGCAGGTGCAAGAGCACTTGCCGATGCAGGTGCTGATGCCGTGAAAGTGGGCATTGGACCGGGTTCTATCTGTACCACAAGAATTGTTGCGGGCACCGGCGTTCCGCAGATCACTGCGGTAATGGAAGCGGCTGCTGCATTAAAAAATAAAAGAGTCGGTATCATCGCGGATGGCGGTATCCGTTATACCGGCGACATGGTAAAGGCATTGGCAGCCGGAGCCAGTTGCGTGATGATGGGAAATGTTTTTGCAGGCACGGAAGAAAGTCCGGGTGAAACGATCATCTACGAAGGAAGAAAATTTAAACAGTACCGCGGCATGGGATCACTGGGTGCAATGGCTCAGGGCAGCAGTGACCGTTACTTCCAGGATGTGGAAGATGATATCAAAAAATTTGTTCCGGAAGGCATTGAAGGACGCGTTGCTTTTAAAGGTTATCTCCGCGAAGTGGTACACCAGTTTACCGGCGGATTGAGGGCGGGTATGGGTTATTGCGGCGCAAAGAATTTACTGGAACTGCAGAACGCAGGCTTTGTAAAGATCAGCAATGCTGGAATGCGCGAAAGCCATGCACATGATATTGAGATCACGAAAGAAGCACCGAATTATAGCAGATAAGATTGTTTAGAAAGTTAGGTGGTTAGATGGTTTAGATTTATACCATGCATCGAATGCAAGCAATCTTAATTTTTAATTTTTAATTTTTAATTTTTAATTGAAGTATTATCTCATAGCAGGCGAAGCAAGCGGCGATCTTCATGGCGGCAATCTTATTAAAGAATTGCGGTTGCTGGATCGTGAAGCAGACATGCGTTGCTGGGGCGGAGATAAGATGGAAGCTGCAGGCGCCACGCTGGTAAAGCATTACCGCGACCTTGCATTTATGGGTTTCATAGAAGTCATAAAAAATCTGCGCACCATTTTTAAAAACCTCAATCTCTGCAAAAAAGATATTCTTGCTTACCAGCCGGATACACTTATCCTGATCGATTATCCCGGATTTAATCTGCGCATTGCCAAATGGGCCAGGCAACAGGGACTGAAGATCATCTATTATATTTCACCGCAGGTATGGGCCTGGAAAGAGAACCGCGTAAAGATGATGAAACGATGCATCGATAAAATGCTGGTGATCCTTCCTTTTGAAAAAGATTATTATGAAAAAAAATGGAGCTGGGAAGTGGAATATGTCGGGCATCCTTTGGTAAAAGTTATTGAAGAATTTAAACAATCTGGTATCCCATTAATCACTCAAAACTCAACACCCAACACTCAACACAATAAGATTATCGCGTTATTACCCGGTAGCCGTAAACAGGAGATCCTGAAAAAATTACCGGTAATGCTGGAAGTCAGCAGGGAATTCCCTGATTACAAATTTATTGTGGCCAAAGCACCGGGATTGGCCGAAGATTTTTATAATGAATTACTGGCGCCTTATGAAAATGTGTCTTTTGTCAGCAACCGCACATATGATCTGCTTTCGCAATCCACTGCGGCATTGGTAACCAGCGGTACGGCTACTTTGGAAACGGCTTTGTTCAATGTTCCGGAAGTCATCTGTTATAAAGGAAGTGCTGTTTCTTACCAGATCGCCAAACGGCTTATCAGCATTAAATACATCTGCCTGGTGAACCTGATCATGGATAAAGAAGTGGTGAAGGAATTGATCCAGGATCAATTCAATGTTACGAATCTCAAATATGAATTAAAGGAACTCCTGAACAACCCTGCAAAACAACAGCAGTTGAAAAAAGATTACGCGGAGCTGAAAGCCTTACTCAGCAAGGGTGGAAATGCATCGGCGAATGCAGCAGTCAGTATCTACAATTTTCTACATAAAAAATAAGTTGACGGCAGACAGATGATAAGAAGAAAGTTGTAGGATGTTAGATGTTAGTAAGAAAAGGGTTAGATTGTTAATGCTGATAAAGTCGATAGTGTTAAGCCAACGTCCTAAAGAGTGAAACTAACAACAAACAACTAACATCTAACAACTGTTTATCGCTTCAATAATTTCACCGCCAAAATCACCATCGCTACCAAAAACAACAGGATAGACAACCGGTTGATGCCATGCATGTATTTTGTAAATTTTGTGGGAGCACTGTCAGGATCTTTTTTCCTGAGATAAAGATATTGAGCTACCTGTTTAAAAAATCCCATAATAAATAGATTGTTTTGTCTGCCGGGCGACATTGGAAGTAAAATTAATGCTTAAATTTACAATATGCCAAACTGTTAAAAGTCAGGCCTGTAAAAACCACGATCGTTCATCATCCGTAATTTAGGGAAACAAAAAACTCAGACATGAAACGATTACTCTTATTTGCAATGGTTACAGTTACAGCTCTTGCATGCAATGCCCAGAAAAAATACACTGTTACAAAAACAGATGCTGAATGGAAAAAACAATTGACGCCTGAACAATATGAGGTTACGCGCCAGAAGGGAACAGAAACTGCGTATACCGGTAAATATTGGGACAATCATAAAAAAGGAATTTATAAATGTGTGTGCTGCGACCAGGAATTATTCAGCAGTGATACAAAATTTGAGAGTGGTACCGGATGGCCAAGTTTTTATCAGCCGATCAAAAAAGGAAATGTTGAACAGGCTGCCGATCATACTTACGGAGAAAGAACAGAAGTGCTTTGCAGCCGTTGCGGCGCACATTTAGGGCATGTGTTCAATGACGGACCGAATCCAACCGGATTAAGGTATTGCATGAATTCGGCGAGCCTGGTTTTTGTTCAGAAGTAATTAAATAGTTGTATTGTTATATGGTTGAATTGTTGGATAGAAGTATAATTGTTTAAACTGCACTCAACAATTTAACCATTCAGCAATGTAACAATGTTCAAATAAATTAACTGCAGCATGGACAATAAAAAGATCGTGATCAAAAAGCATCCGCTTGCCATCCGTTGGTTTCACTGGATCAATTTTCCTATACTGGCGGTAATGATCTGGAGCGGCATGCTTATTTACTGGGCCAATGATATCTATCGTCTGGGCTGGGGTGATACAACGGTATTGAAATTTTTCCCTGACTCTTTCAACAAAGCATTGAATATTCCTTTCCGCCTGGCAGAAGGCATGAGCCTTCACTTTTTTTTCATGTGGCTCTTCGCACTTAATGGAGTTTGCTATTTTTTGTACCTCCTGTTCAGTAAGGAATACAAACTCATCTTTCCCAATAAAAAATCATTAAAGGAAGCATGGTTTGTGGTATTGCATGATCTCCATATAAAAAAAGGATTGCCGCCACAAAAAAAATACAATGCTGCACAACGCATCGCTTACACCGGTGTGATCATTATGGGATTTGGTTCACTCATTACGGGTCTTGCTATTTATAAACCCGTTCAGCTGTATTGGCTCTGTGCTTCACTCGGCGGTTACGAATGGGCAAGGGCCGAACATTTTATCCTGACCATTTTATTTACACTTTTCTTCCTGGTACATGTTATCCAGGTGATCATTGCGGGCTGGCAGAATTTTTCAGGAATGGTGCGTGGCTTTGAAACAAAAAAAATTACTCCGCAACCGGATGTTGAAGAAATTTCAGAAAACGAAAATTTACCATCAAACTAACGGCACATGAAAACGCTGGAAGAAAAAATAGTTGATACAAAAACGATCCGTAGAAAATCGGTCATTGCTTTTGTTTGCTTTGCTGTTTTTATAACGGCTGCAATATTATCCTGGAAATGGCTGCAGCATCAACCTGCTGATAACGGCGCATTGAAACCCTTGCGTGGCGTAATGGATGCCAATGAAAAAATATTCAGCAGTTTTCTCAGTGATGATCACAAAGCAAAAACATTTGCGCCCTTTCGTGCAGTACCGAAAGTAAGAGTGAACGGTGATGCAGGTATGAATGCAAATTTTGACGCAACGAACTGGAAGCTGCAGGTGATCCGTAAACCCGGCGATACATTATTTATTAGCATGGATGAAATAAAAGCATTGCCGAAGACAGACCTGGTCTTTGATTTTAAATGTATTGAAGGCTGGAGTCAGATCACACATTGGGCCGGCGTTAAATTCAGTGATTTTGTTGCAAAGTATGGACTTGAAGAACAAAGTAAAATGGAATATGTCGGAATGGATACACCAGATAAGGAATATTATGTGGGCCTCGACCGGAAAAGTATGTTGCATCCGCAAACCATTCTCTGTTATGAAATGAATGGTGCGCCTTTACCGATGGACCAGGGCTATCCTTTACGGCTCATCATTCCCGTTAAATATGGCGTTAAGCATTTAAAACGCATCGGCAGTATTTTCTTCAGCAATGAACGCCCCCGCGATTACTGGTATGAAAGAGGCTATGATTATTTTTGTGGACTTTAAAGAAGTTGATGTTAAATTGTCCATGATCCACTGTCCATAGAAAATCGTTACAAGCTACGCCTGCATAAATCATGCACATTAAATTATAAAGTCTAGGCCATCGAGTATTTACCATGAGTTCCCTCGCCCAATATTTTCCCCACTTCCATCTTATCTTATTTAAAAAATCTTCTTTGCACGTTATAATACAAACGGAACATGATTTGTTTTATGACCGTAATAGAATTATAAATGAAAAAATTATGAGCACAACATCGTCACAACAAAAAAACAGCGAACAATCCAGGCCGCTTAAAAAAGAAGACATCGCAAAAAATCCTGATCATAAAATAGATGAAGATTTTCCAGGATATCCGCATGGTCAATCAAAAGATAAAATAATCAAGCCGCAGAATGAAAATGACAGGAAGACTGCTGACACTGATCATAAGGATGGAGAAAAAATGAATATCCCTAAAAACAGGCGGCCAATTGATGAATCAAAGTCTGACGGCTCTGGTGGCGCCTTTGAAGCAACTGAAAAAGTGGATGACTGATTTTTTATTGCACGGATTAAAAATAGATTACACAGATTTATATACGAGAGTATTAAACAGTATTTCAAAAGAGTAGCCTAATTCCTGATTCTTAATTCTTAATTAAAAATTACAGCCTAACGATTAATTAGTGCTCACTACTAAATACTCCTTACTGCCCACCTTCCCTTCCTGCAATTTTATCAATACGATCACAGATATCTTCCATGATCTCCGTCTGTTCCTGTTGCACTGCAAAAAGATTTTTCATTTGATCCGCTATCAGCAGGTCAATCTTCTGGTGAAGATTGCGGATCTCAATTTCTGATTTCAGATTTACGAGATAATCATTTTGCGAACGCTGCCTGTCTTTGGCTTCCTTCCTGTTCTGGCTCATCATGATGATGGGCGCCTGTATCGATGCAAGGCAACTCAATATCAGATTCAATAAAATAAAAGGATATCGATCAAATGGTTTGCTGAACAGGTATAGATTAATACCGATCCATACAGCCATGAACATAAAAAACGCAATGATGAAATGCCAGCTGCCTCCAAAAGTTGCTACTTTATCTGCAAGTCTGCCACCAAGAGAAATATTTTCTTCGCGTTCATATAATTTTTTAGACAATAACTTTTCTTCCGTTACAGCATCCAGTACAATGTTGTTCAGTTTTTCCAGGTGATCATCTTCTGTTGCAAGCATCTGCCTGAGTTTTTCGTTTTGCATTTAGTGAAGTTATAAGTTGTAAGTTATAAGTCGTAAGTTGTAGGTTGTAAGTTACAGATTGTAATAATATTCTTCACAGCAATTCATCAGCTTCATGTATCGTTATCTTTTTTTATTTTTTCTATTAACAAGCAATTTCCTTTTTGCACAAACTAAAATTGATCCGGTAAAAATTGATATTGTGCGTGACAGTTTTGGTGTACCGCACATCTTTGCAAAAACAGATGCAGAGGTTTCTTACGGTCTTGCCTGGGCAGAAGCAGAAGATGATTTTAAAAGTATGCAGTTGGTCGTGTTGCCCACCAAAGGCTTAATGGGAAAGGTGCTTGGTAAAAGCGGGGCCGCCGGTGATTATGCTTTTGCCTTGTTCCGCTGCCGCGAGATCACCAAAGAAAAATGGAATACGCTTTCGCTTGCATTCATAAAACTGATCAATGGATATGTGCAGGGCATAAATGATTATGCTGCATCGCATCCGGATGAAGTGCTTACAAAAAAATTATTTCCGATCACAACAGAAGATTATGTCGCGTCATCTGTTTTAGCGCTTACAGTTTTTAATGGTGGTGGTGCTGCATTGCAACAGATATTCGCCAACCAGGTTCCGTCGCTCCCATTTACAAATGAACAAAAAGGGAGCAACGGGATTGCTGTACATTCTTCCAAAACAACAACCGGTGAATCTTTCCTTGTCATCAATGCACATCAACCCAATACAGGACCGCAATCATTTTATGAAGCACATCTGTGCAGTGAAGAAGGCTTGAATATTTTAGGCGGACTGCTTGCCGGTGGCCCCTGCATTCTTCATGGTGTGAATGAAAATCTAGGTTGGGCACACACCGTAAATTTTTGTGACCGCCTGGATGTTTATCAACTGGAAATGAATCCGGATAATAATGAACAATATAAATTTGACGGGCAATGGATCAATCTTGAAAAGAAAAAGATCAGGTTGAAAATAAAAAACGTTCCTGTAAGAATCGGTCGCAGTCTGTATTGGAGCAAATACGGAGCAACTATGAAAAACAAACAGGGTTATTTTTCCATCCGGCTCGGCGCCAATATGGATATCCGTGCACTGGAACAATGGTACATGATGGACAAGGCAAAAAATTTTACAGAATTCTATCACGCCATCGGTACACAGGGATTGTCTATGTTCAATATTACTTATGCAGATAGGTTCGATACAATTTTTTATATCAACAATGTATTGATGCCGGTTAGAAATAATGATCCTGCTTACAACTGGAAAAAGACATTGCCCGGCAATACTTCAAAAACATTATGGAATAGCTTCCGGCCTTTTACTTCGCTGCCACAATATATTAATCCACCTGCAGGATTTTTATTCAACACCAATCATTCTCCGTTTCTCGCAACAGCGCCGGAAAATAATCTTAAAGCAAATGATTTTGCAAAAACAGATGGTTGGGAAACATGGCACAACAACAGGAGCTTACGGATTCTTGAATTGATGCCTGTAAAGGACAAACTAAGTTATGAAGCCTTGAAGAAAATAAAATTCGACCGGCAGTTACCGAAAGAACTGGGTTATCCGTATGGCATTAAAGCATTGTTTGCATTGGATGGAACTGTGTATCCAGAACTTACTCAACTCATCAATACATTAAAGTCGTGGGACAAAAGAGGCGATGCTGACAGCAAGGGCGCCGCGATCTTTTTATTGAGTTATATCCATTTGAATGCATTATTAAAGGGGCAGGACACAAGAGAGATCACAACAGCAGAAGCAGTAACGACCTTACAATCGGTAAAAGATTATATGCTGAAATATTTTGGCACTACAGATCTTTCGCTGGGCGATATACAAAAACTGGTAAGAGGCGATAAAGAATATCCGGTATCTGGTTTTGCAGATCTGCTCTGCCCGCAATGGACCGAAGCTTATAACAATGGGAAATTAAAATCAATTGGTGGTGATGCTTATATTGAGTTAGTTCGGTTTCGGAAAAATCAGTTGCCATTAATTGAATCAGTAAATACCTATGGAGCTTCTTCGCATCCGGGCAACAAACATTTTGATGACCAGGTGCCTTTATTCCTTCAGCAAAAAACAAAGACCATGACGCTCGACAAAGCAACGGTATATAAAAAAGCAGAAAGGATTTATCATCCGGGGGAATAGCAATTGTGTTGAGTGTTGAGTTTTGCATTTTTTTAAATCATCTAAAATTTTTTATAACTTACTCAGTTAAACTTATTCAACAAACAACAAACAACAAACAACAAACAACAAACAACAAACAACAAAC
>JBDUCW010000079.1:0-19811 GCA_040003235.1 Ferruginibacter sp.
CGGCAAGGCCCTTATTTACTTTATTAACTCTATTAACTAGATCAACTCCCAATGATCAATCAACAATTCCCAGTTTTATTTTAATGAGACTGATATCTTTTTTCAATGCGTCATTGTCTTTTGTCAACAGATCATTTTTTGATTTCATCGATTCAATTTCCTGCTGCTGTTCTTTAAAAGCATTGACATAAGCAATAAGCAATGGGTGAATATTAAGGCTTAAATAACCATCTTTATCGGTCTTCACTGCTTCCGGAAAAACCTTCTGTACTTCCTGCGCTGAAAAGCCATAACCCTGTTCTTCGGAAGACAGATTTTTAATATTGCCCGGCGTATAATGATACATAATGGTATTCAGTTTCAGAATTTCATTCAGGCCTTTTGTATAATTGCCGTCAACTGTTTTTAACCGGATGTCGGAAGTAATCGACCAGGTACTGGTAGATAATTTCGCGGCATCATCGGTTGACAACTGCAGTTGATGCGTGGGTGAAATAACTCCGATACCAACGTGTTGTGTTCCCAGTTCTACTGTCAGCACAGGTATTCCGGCAGATAAAAAATTAAACCGGTCGAGCACATCCTGATACTGCAAACCCCAATTGGAAACTGCGGGACTGTGTGCAATAATCATCCTGTTTGGATTGGTAGTTCCTGATTTGAACATATAAGCCATCACCGGCACATTGTTATCATATTGAATTGTTCCTGAATTACCGACTGAAAATTTATTCGCAATGGATAAAGTTGAATCAGGAGCAGTAGTGCCGATACCCACTTTTGTATCTGCTGTTGCACCGTTTACTCCATTGATACTTCCCAGTACCATTGAATTATTCTGTGCCACAAATGCGTTGGCACCAATGGCTGATATATTGTTCAGATTATTTGAAGCAACACCTACCATAAAACCTACACCGGTGTTTAATGATCCGAAACTGCTTCCATAAAATGCACTATCGCCCAGCGCAACATTCCTGTTGCCGCTAACATTAAAAAGCAATGCCCTTGTTCCAAGTGCCGTGTTACTACTTCCCGTTTGATTGGCGTAAAGTGCGCCGATACCCAGTGCAGTATTGCTTCTTCCTGAAGTATTAAAGTTCAGCGTATAACTTCCGATACCTGTGTTTTCTATTCCACGCAAAGAATCAGAAGCGCCCCCATAACCGGCATAACTGCCGACGAATGTGTTTTGATCAGCAATATTTTTAAAGCCTGCATTGTAACCGATAGTGGTGGTTTCATTGACATAATAATTCGTTGTAGTGCCACCGGTTCCCAGGCCTGATGCATAATATCCAACAGCAGTATTGAACTTTCCACCTTTACCATTCATTGCGCCGTTGCCTAGAGCTGTGTTGTAAAAAGATGAGTCGGAAGATTCAATAGTGCCTGTTCCGATTGCAGTATTTTCGTGACCATTCTTTGCATTATGTAAGGCACGAAATCCGATAGCTGTATTTAATCCGCCACTGATATCGCCGAGCATGGATTCAAAACCAACAGCCGTATTCAGTCCTCCGGTTTTGTGATTGGTCATTGAAGAACTTCCAATCGCTGTATTCGCACCGCCGTCAATATCATTGAACAAAGCACTATAACCCATCGCCACATTATTGTCACCACTGCTGTGAAAATACAACGCATTCACACCAACAGCAGTGTTCAAAGAACTGGCCAGGTCAGATTTTAATGCGCTTGTGCCAATTGCAGTATTTGAGCTTCCACGTTGATGGCTGCCCAGTGAAAAATATCCTAACGCAGTATTGTAAATGCCGCCGGTGTCATTCGATAAGGAATATGCTCCCACAGCTGTTTGCCCCGAAAAATGCGTACTGACCAACGCATAATTTCCAACCGCAGTGTTATCATACATTGCTGAAGGATTCAAAATATTTTCTGCGTTGTTCATGGCATAGTTTCCAATGGCTACGTTGTTGGAGCCCTGTTTATTTTTGGTTAGAGAATAATTTCCGAGTGAAGTATTAGCACCGCCAATAGCCGCGCTATCCTGGCTTGAATAGCCAATCGCCGTATTTGGATAAAAGCCAGTATAGGAAGATAAAGCCCTGCCTCCTACAGCTACGTTCTGGTTGCTGTTATTATTTTTGGCAAGTGTTTTATAGCCAATAGCAATATTGTCGCTCCCATAGCCGGCCGCCATTGCAGAATCTCCAATTGCAACATTTCTTTTGTAGGATACATTATTAGGAGCATCACCATAATAGCCAGGTCCCATCAAAGCATTAGACCCGATTGCTACATTTTTGCTTCCTGTGTTAGCATAAAGGCCACTGTAGTTTCCAATGTAAGTATTCTCTACTCCCAATTTCAGATCGGATTGAAGATATCCGTTGTATGTACCGGCATAATATCCGATAGCAACCAGGCCATTCCTTGTATTAAAGTTCAGTGCATTTACCCCAATTGCTATATTTGCGGAAGCATTTGGAGGATTGTTTGCCAATGAATACGGACCTAAGGCTATATTGAAATTGCTGCTATCAGACAAATGCATTGCATACAATCCCATTGCGACGTTGCCGGTGCCGGTGGTCAGTCTTTGCATTGCTCCAAGACCCACACCTGTGTTATAGCCTGCATCCTGCAACATGCTCATAACACTGTCTCCTACCCCGGTGTTGCCTGCGCCGGAAGTTGTGGAAGCGCCTGCGCCTGCACCAATATAATAATTTTGTGTCTGCGAGTTAAGAGATCCCATCCAGAGATTATTCTGCCGGAACATCAGTGGCTGATCATCGAGGGTTCCTAAAAAATTGGAAGTGGGTGAAGTGGAAGCGTTACCCGTCACCGACCAGGAAGATTGCGAACTGTTGTCAGATGAAATGATTGCTGTCCATCTTAAGGTTGTGGCATTCCAGAAATAAAATCCCGGAGTAATAACAAACGGGCCGCTGCCTGCAGTGGCGGTGTTATAGATCAGTAATGTATTTACAGGAAAAGAGATAGTGATATTGTCTGTGATACCGGTCAGTGCTACTCTTGGAATAAGTATTCCTTTATTGTTTGCGCTTATATCCAGTAACGCACTTGCCGCCGGACTATTGGTGCCGATGCCAACATTTTGTGCAGTTAAAAATATGCACCAACATAGTAGTAGCGATAACAGTATTAGTTTTTTCATATTGAATTTTTATTGTAAGAAAATAATTTTTTATTGCACGGATTGATTGGATTACACGGATTAAGAAAGATTTTTTTATTACAGGAATCAACTTCATCAACATAATCGCGTTTGAAGTAGCCGGGAAGGCGGTAAGCCGGAAAGGCCTTTATTAACTTTATTAACTCTATTAACCTAACAACTTCATCAACCCAATCACTTATTCAGCAACTGTTCCAATTGCTTCTCCAGTTTTTCAATACGTTTATTTTGCTGATCAATGACTGACTGCTGTTCCTGTACTGCTTTTACCAGTGGCACTACAAATGCTGCATACGCAAGCGAATAATGATCTTTCGCATTCTGCGGTGCATGTACGCCATTAAAATTGTAGCCAATATTTTTCGCAGCAGTTTCTACCTGCTGTGCACTGAAACCGCTGTTGAGTTCATTTTCTTTTGCTGCTATCGCAGGAAGATCCGATTCTTTAAACATTGTATCAGCTCCATTACCATAAATAAAATGATTCAGTTTCTGTATATCGAGATTGTAAACAATGGGTTCTAATTTTAAAATAAAATCAAGACCATGTATTTCGGGCTGCACATTTTTCTTAAAGCGTACATCACTCAGGTTATGCCACAGCGAATAGCCACCCACATCATTTACTAAACTATTCCCGATCTGTACCTGGTTAGATGCTGTATAAGTTGCTGTTCTGCCGATAGCTGTTGAATTGGAAAAATTACCGCCACCGTTTGCGGGACCTGCATCGGTTCCTATTGCAGTATTGTTATTACCGGTAACATTGTATTGCATCGATTGAAATCCCATCGCCACATTGGCCTGCCCGTAAGTGGTGTTCAATAATGAATTATATCCTACAGTAGTATTCCAGTTGCCCTGACTCTGGATCAGTGCCTGGTAACCTATTCCGGTATTGTAATTTCCGGTATTATTGTAAAGCATTGAATTGTTACCGATGGCAATATTGGCAGCGCCACTTTGATTAAAGACCAGCGCATTATAACCCACGGCTACATTTTCTGATCCGCTACCATTATTGCCCAATGCAGCTGCGCCAAGTGCTGTATTATTATTTCCACTGTAATTGCTTTGCAGTGCAGAAAAACCAACACCTGTATTATTGAAGCCGCTATTGTTATCCTGAAGTGCCGAACCTCCTAACGCAGTGCAGTAACTGCCGGTGTTATTATTTACCATTGCATATGCACCAACGGCCGTGTTGTAATTTGCCGTATTATAATATAAAGCAGAATCTCCTATTGCGACATTCAAATTTCCTGAAATATTTTTCAACAGCGAATTAGATCCCACGGCCGTGTTGCTGTATCCACTTTGGTTCAGGGCCATGCTTCCAAAACCAAATGCGGCATTGTCATTTCCATTGATATTATTAAAAAGACTTTGAAAACCTGTTGCAGTATTTTTATTTGCAGTGGTACTGTTTTTTAAAGACTGGTATCCCAGTGCAGTATTTTGAGATCCTGATATATTACTGTACAATGAAATTCTTCCGACTGCTGTATTTTGTGCGCCTGATGAATTACTGTACATGCTTTCATTGCCAACTGCTGTATTGGAAATACCATTCTGATTGTTTCGCAATGTGTACGCACCCACAGAAGTATTGTATGCGCCAAGATCATTATTAAGTTGAGCATTATATCCAACAGCCGTATTCGAATTACCCTTGGTGTTAAAAGAAAGCGCATAGGTTCCGACCGCAGTATTTTCTGTTCCATGAATTGGAAGCGTAGAATTCAGGCCATTAAAATGTAAGGCATAATATCCGATAGCTACCAGATTGCTTTTATCAGTGCCGAAACTCAATGCGGCCGAGCCAACGGATGTATTGCTCGACCCCGAAGTATTTGTAAAAAGTGCGCCTCCTCCGATTGCAACGTTGTCACTGCCCGTTGTGGTCGATTGCATGGCACCTGAACCCATAGCTGTATTGAAGCTGCCATTTGTATTTGCTGAAAGCGCCACACTTCCAAAAGCTGCATTGTAAGAACCCGTGGTATTATTCGTAAGCGCATTGAAACCCATAGCAGTTGAATAAGATCCAATCGTATTGCTATACATTACTTTCGAACCTACTGCCGTGTTATTGACGCCGTCACTTGTCGTGCTTGCATTAGTTCCATTATTGAACAATGCCGAATCGCCGATTGCGACTGTGTTGGAAATGTCTTTGCTCTTATACATCGCGTAAGCACCGATCACTACATTGCTGTGTGCCGTTTTATTGTCTTGTGCTGAACGGAAACCCATTGAAACATTACTGCTTCCCGTTGTATTCCCAAACAATGCGTACGATCCTGCCGCCACATTATTGTTGCCTGTTGTATTGTAGAATAAAGACAATGTTCCATGTGCCGTATTATAATTGCCAACCGTATTCGCACCCAATGCCCAGCCACCACTTGCTGAATTAAAATATCCGGTAGTATTATATTCCAGCGTTTTTGAACCGACGGCTGTATTCAGATAATTGCCGCTGGCATTGTTGACCTGCGAACGCAATGCAGAATCTCCGACAGCAACATTATAATAACAACTCGTGCATAAAGGCATTGCATAATTGCCGATGGCAACATTGTCAAAACCCACACTGTTAATATTGCCGGCATTCAATCCCCAATAAGCATTACCCCCGCCAATGCCCAGGTAACCTGCATTGGTATTATTGATTTTAAAAAGTAATGCCTGATTATCTGTTGTACCAATAAAATTATTAATGGGTGAAGTGGCAACATTACCGCCGAGTGTCCACGCCGCTTTATTACTGTTATCAGTAACACTGATGCCGCTCCATGATAAAGAAAGACTGTTCCAGTAATAAAAACCCGGACTTACTGCAAACCTTCCAACACCCGATGTGGCAGTGTTATAGACAAGTAACGATGCAGCAGGAGCTGCAATGGTACTGATGTCATTGATATCCGTTAGTGCTACCCTTGGCAACAAAAAACCTTTATTGTTTGCTGCAACTTCCAGTTGCGCACTGGCACTGGGTGTAATGGTTCCTATTCCAACATTTTGTGCAGTACAGGTAATGGTCAGTAATAAAATAATAGTTGAAATCAGCAATCGTTTCATGTCAGATGATTTGATAAAGCGGTTAATAATTTTATTTGCAGATGTAAAAAATGAATTTTGCAGATCTAAAACTATTTACATTCAGAGTGTGTCTGTAACCGTACTTATCTAAACATGATAATCAGTTAGCAAGCGTGTTGTACACATAAACCGCATCACCAGTTCAATGATTAAACGGTATGTTGCATTGAGTTAACGGTTGATCAGATCCTTTGAACTGAAAGCTTTTTTAATTCAGCTGATTGAAGGGCTGTGTAGCTCTGAAAAAATGAGCATCTTAAAAAACTTATAAAATAATTACCATGACTACCATTGTTTATGGGTTAACTTTGTTTTTTCAGCTGTCCGGAGCACTTACAAAACAATAATCCTCAAACAATGTAAATGTTTTTTAAAATACACGACATCAAAAAAAATTATACAGCATTATTTTTTTCAGCAATCTTCTTTTTATTTGTTTCCTGCACAACACATCAACAACCATTGATCATTGGCAATTGGGAACTTCAGTCTGCGGAGATAAAGCCGGCTGATGCAATGCCCGGAAATCCGGATGATGTAAAAGGCCAGCTGTACAGCTTTAATGAAGACAATAGTTTTTACAAAACTGATCCCAAAAACGGACATAAGAAAAAAGGTGCTTATAAAATAACCAAAGAAAACAATCGTTCCTTTCTCACATTTACTGACCTCTCATTTCCTGTGGATACCAAATCGGAGATCATCAAACTTGACCAGACCAGCCTCATCCTTAAAATAGATTTTGGTAATGTAATTTATACAATGTCTTTTGTACGAAAGTGACCGATGTTAAACTTCATTCGATAAAAAAAGCTTTACCTTTCTGAAAGAATTTTTCAAACATTTTTGTATGATACATGAAAGAACAAGACCTGATTTCCTCAAAACATCTTTAGCGGGGTTGATAGATGCTGCGCTCGTACTGATTGGTTTTATGTCGTCGTTTATTTTAAACCAACGCTGATCCCCGAAATAGTTTCAGATCATTCCACATTATTCATTTTTATATTGTTTATTGTTTACCGGATGCTGACCATCCTTATTTTTAATGGCAGCATCGGAATGAAAATTACCAAACTGATATTGTTAAACGGTGATGAAGCTCCTTTAACTTTCTTTGAAAAAATACTGGCTTCCTTTTTTATCCTCTATCGCGGAACAGACTATTACCACAAATTCTAACTACCGATATTTATTACGCAGCACCCGTGGATTTTTTTCCTCTCTTTACCCTTGTAAAGAAAATATATTAGTTATAAAAAGCCGGACTGATGTTTGTCCTGTAATACTACTTTTATAAATGTTCATTCATCCTGTTTTAAAAACAATTAACCATTCAACAAAATATACATGGGCTTGATCAGTTTTACAGACAAAGGACTTTATTGTGCTGAAGGTGGTTTTTATATTGATCCCTGGCAGCCGGTTGACAAAGCTATCATCACACATGCCCACAGTGATCATGCAAGATGGGGAAGTAAATCTTATCTATGTCATCCACTCACAAAACCCTTACTGCAGTTAAGATTGGGCGATAACGATTATCAAACTTTGGAATGGAATGAAAAGATCAGCATGAATAATGTAAAAGTTTCTTTGCACCCTGCCGGTCATATTATTGGTTCTTCACAAGTCCGGGTTGAATACAACGATGAGGTTTGGGTGGTAAGCGGTGATTACAAAACAGAGAATGATGGATTGAGTGGCGCCTTTGAACCCGTGCGTTGCAACAGTTTCATTACAGAATCTACTTTTGGTTTACCCATTTATAAATGGAAACCGCAACAGGATATCTTTAATGATATTCAGCAATGGGTGATGCAGAATCATGCAGCAAATAAAACAAGTGTGGTCATTGCCTACAGTCTGGGCAAAGCCCAAAGAGTATTGATGGCTCTGGCTCAGACAGGCCTGCCGGTATTTGTACATGGTGCGGTTTATAATGTGCAGCAGGCGCTGGTTAACAGCGGCTGGAAATTACCACATGTAGAAAGAGTTTATCCTGATACGCCAAAAAATTCAATGCAGGGAAATATTGTTATTGCACCACCGAGTGCGGAAGGAACGCCCTGGATGAAAAAATTTTCTCCTTACAGTGTGGGCATCTGCAGCGGCTGGATGCAGGTTCGCGGCAACAGCCGTAGAAAAAATGCAGATGCCGGATTTGCATTGAGTGATCATGCAGACTGGCCGGGCTTACTGGAAGCAGTAACTGCAACCGGCGCAGAAAAAGTTTTTGCCACACATGGTTTTCAATCTGCCTTCAGCCGTTACCTGAATGAAAAGGGTATTGAAGCCGGTGAAGTAAAAACTGAATTCGGTGGAGAAGAAGAAGATGTTAAAACAGAAGAGAATAATGTGCAGGGAATTAAAAATTAAAAATTAAAAAATCATTCGGTTAAATAGGCTTACAATTACTCAATGCTGTTATGGCTTTATAGAATTATTAATTCTTAATTTCTAATTCTTAATTATGTTTTTATTCCACTAAAAAAAAGATCATCTAATGCAGCAGTTTGCACAACTGGTGAATATTATAGCAGGCAGCACCAAGACGAATGATAAATTGCAGGCGTTGCAGGATTATTTTGCGTCTGCGCCAGCAAAAGATAAGACCTGGGTGATTGCCATCTTCAGCGGCAGAAGGCCGAAGCGCATTGTCAATTCTTCTTTTCTCCGTGATTATTGTATCGAACTCACTAACGTTGAACCATGGCTGTTTGAAGAATGTTATCACACCGTGGGTGATCTTGGTGAAACCATCGCATTGCTATTACCTGAAACTGTTACAGAAAATTCAATGCTGTCAGAACATAGTTTGTCCTGGTATTTAGAAACCTTCATCCGTATTGAAAAAGAAGAAGAGCCCGTTAAAAAAGCATTCATTGTTTCCAGCTGGCAACAGATGACGCGCAATGAAAAATTTGTTTTTAACAAACTCATCACCGGTAATTTCAGGATCGGCGTTTCACAAACTATGATGGTGAATGCATTGGCAAAAACTGTGAATGCACCGGCATCAGTAATTGCACACCGCATTACCGGCAACTGGGATCCGGCAGTGACTGTTTTTGATGAATTGCTGAGTGAAGGCGGCGATACCGTTGATCATTCAAAGCCCTACCCTTTTTATTTAGCTTATGCAGTGGATGAAGATTTTACAGCGTTGGGTAACGTGCTGGACTGGCAGGCCGAATGGAAATGGGATGGTATCCGCGGACAGATCATTAAACGCAACGATGAATTGTTTGTATGGAGTCGCGGTGAAGAATTGATGACCGCAAAGTTTCCGGAATATGATATGTATAAAGAACAATTACCCAATGGTGTGGTGATCGATGGCGAGATCATCAGCCTGGCAGTTGATGCATCAGCAACGGGCTTTTTTAAACCTTTGCCTTTTGCGGCTTTGCAGACCAGGATCGGCAGAAAAAATATTACAAAGAAACAACTTACCGAAGCGCCTGTTGGATTTATTGCATACGATCTGTTAGAATATGATTGCATTGATATCAGGAGTAAACCTTTGACTGAAAGAAGAATGTTACTCGAAAAAATAATCAGTGAAATGAACGTTCCCAATATTCATATATCGCCCGTTATCGATTTTGATTCATGGGAGCAGCTCCGCGAAATAAGGACCGGCTCACGCGATATGGGCAGCGAAGGTATTATGTTGAAAAGAAAAAATTCAGGTTACCAGTCCGGCCGTAAAAGAGGCGACTGGTGGAAATGGAAGATCGATCCATTGATGATCGATGCTGTGATGGTATATGCGCAGAAAGGCCATGGCAGAAGAAGTAATTTATATACCGATTATACTTTTGCTGTTAAGGATGGAGATAAACTGGTCACTTTCACTAAAGCTTACAGCGGATTAACCGACAAAGAATTTAATGAAGTGGATAATTTTGTAAAAAGAAATTCCATAGAAAAATTCGGACCTGTGCGGACCGTAAAACCAACGCTTGTATTTGAGATCGCCTTTGAAGGCATTGCGGCCAGTAACCGGCATAAGAGTGGCGTGGCGCTACGATTCCCGAGGATCAACCGATGGAGAAAAGACAAAACTGCGGACGAGATCAATACCATTGATGACCTCAAAGGATTGCTGAATGTTTATGGAAAATAAATATGTACCGTTTATTAAAATTAAAATTTGAATTTTGATTTATATTGTTAACTTAAGATTCAACATTAAAATTCAGCATGAAAAAACTGATCTTTTTATTATCAGTTGCACTGATCTGTTTTGCTTTTATAAGGTTAGATGAAAAAGCTGCAGATAAACCCGAACATATTCCGGCAAGCAAACAAAGAAATGGCAATGCGGAAAAAGGTTTTGCTTATTTAATTACAGGCGATTATATCAAAAGCGGTATCCCTTACTCGCTGTTTATGCTGGCCACTAAAAAAGATACCAATAATTTTTTGAACCGGTCGGGCAATAATAAAAAACTGTCGCATGATCTTACTGCCATCAATGCACCCAACGGAGAATTGATTGTAGCACCCAATTGCCTGCAGTGCCATGCACAGATCATGGATGGTAAACTGATCCTTGGTCTTGGAAATTCTTTAAGTGATTTCACAAAAAGCCAGGAACCCAGTGCAAAGTTTGCTGATAAATTTCTGAAGCATTTAACCGGCGATCAGGCAAAAAAATATGAAGCGGCAAAAAATTTTATTACGGCCCTGAAGATGGTCGCACCCAACCTGGTATTACCAACGAAGGGGTTGAATGTTGCTGATGAACTGGCCGCATTGCTTGCTTCGCATCGTGACCCGGAAACATTGACCTGGAGTGATAAAACTTTATTGTCATTGCCTGATGGTATCGTTCCTACGGATGTGCCTGCATGGTGGCTGTTGAAGAAAAAGAATGCGATGTTCTACAATGGTTTTGGCCGTGGTGATTTCAGCCGTTTTTTAATGGCCTCCAATCTGCTCACGGTAACAGACACTGCTGAAGCAAAAGACGTGGACAATCATTTTCCGGATGTGCTTGCTTATATCAACAGTATCACGCCACCAAAATATCCAAAAGCAATTGATCAAACGCTTGCGGATAAAGGCAATGTTATTTTTAATGGTCATTGTTCACGCTGTCATGGAACTTATGGTGCCAGTGAAAACTATCCCAATTTGTTAATCCCGGAAAGCATCATTCAGACAGATCCGCTTTTATACAGTTCCAATTATTCCAATCCGCAGTTTGTAACCTGGTTCAATAAAAGTTGGTTTACTTCCGGACAGTATGCCGCCAAACTCGTTCCTTATCGCGGGTACATCGCACCGCCACTGGATGGGATCTGGATCACTGCTCCTTATCTGCACAATGGTTCTGTCCCCGATCTGGAAACTTTACTCAACAGTAAAAAGCGGCCCATTTACTGGAAAAGAAATTTTAAAAAACCGGAATATAATTATGATTCGCCGGGCTGGATCTATGAAAAGACCAATGCTGCAACAGACAATGAAACTTATAATACTACATTAAGAGGATATGGAAATGGAGGTCATAACTTCGGTGATAAATTATCTGCCACCGAAAGAAAATCCGTTATTGAGTATTTGAAAACGTTGTAATCCAGTCGACAGATGACGGCTGACAGTTGGCAGGAAGTAGGTTGTTGGTTGTTGGTTGTTAGTTGTTAGTTGTTTGTTGTTTGTAAGAATTGTAATTCGCGTAATTGTATTTAAGAATCCGTGTAATTGTATTTAAAAAATCTGTGTAATAAAATTGCTTTTAAAAAAAACTCCGGGATACAGTATCATTCACGAATGGATGGCCGCACAGGGACGGCAGCCTTTTGTTTTCCAGGAACAAACCTGGCGGGCGATCATTGATAATGAAAGCGGATTGGTGAATGCTCCTACCGGTTGCGGTAAAACCTATTCCGTTTTTTTAGGCGCCCTGATACAATTCATCAATGAACATCCGGATGCTTATCAAACCAAAAAAAATAATGGACTGCAGTTATTATGGATAACGCCTTTACGGGCTTTAGCAAAGGATATCGGGCGTGCAATGGAAGAAGCAATTGCCGATCTCAAGATGAGCTGGAAGGTTGGCATACGCAATGGAGATACGCCCATTCCGGAAAGACAAAAACAAAAAAGGCAGCCACCCGAAGTGATGATCATCACACCCGAAAGTCTGCACCTGTTACTTGCACAAAAAGATTATGCAGATTTTTTCAGCACTTTAAAAATTCTTGCAGCCGATGAATGGCATGAATTACTCGGAGGAAAAAGAGGCGTACTTGTTGAGCTGGCGTTGAGCCGGATCGTGAATGTTCAATATTTAAAGTATAGTGTCCGCTGTTCTATCTGGGGCATTTCTGCAACCATCGGTAATCTGGAACAGGCCAAAGAAGTGTTGCTGGCAACGCTTTCAACCGAAGGTGTTATCATTCGCGCCGATCTTAAAAAACAGATCGAAGTGGAATCTATTTTTCCTGATGAAATAGAAAAATATCCATGGGCAGGACATCTCGGGCTCAAACTGGTGCACAAAGTTATTCCGATCATCAACGAAAATAAAACCACACTTATCTTTATCAATACCAGGGGAATGAGTGAACTCTGGTACCAGTCACTGCTCACTGCTGCACCTGAATTATCCGGTGCCATTGCATTACATCACGGCAGTATAGAACAGGAATTGAGGTTATGGGTTGAAGACGCATTGCACACAGAAAAATTAAAAGCCGTGGTGTGTACTGCAAGTCTTGATCTCGGTGTTGACTTTCGGCCAGTGGATA
This sequence comes from Ferruginibacter sp., assembly GCA_040003235.1. Lineage (GTDB taxonomy): Bacteria > Bacteroidota > Bacteroidia > Chitinophagales > Chitinophagaceae > Ferruginibacter. Next base: position 13,039 of record JBDUCW010000079.1, read on the forward strand.
CCGTTATACAGGTTGGTTCGCCAAAAGGTGTTGCCAGGTTTTTACAGAGAGCAGGCCGCAGCGGTCACCAGCCTGATGCTGTAAGCAAGATCTATTTTTTACCTACCCATTCACTGGAACTTACAGAGGCTGCGGCTTTGAAGTCAGCAATAAAAGATCATGTGATCGAAAGCCGTGAACCGATGATGCTCTGTTTTGATGTATTGACGCAATACCTTTGCACCCTTGCTGTATCAGATGGTTTTTATCCTGACGAGATCTTTAAAGAAGTGCAATCAACTTATAGTTTTGCAGACATCACTCCAGATGAATGGCATCAGATATTACTCTTCATAACGGTGGGCGGAATCAGCCTTCAGCAATATGATGATTATAAAAAAGTAGAAGTAATTGACGGCTTATATAAAATTACCAGCAGGAGAATTGCGATGCGGCACCGCATGCATATCGGTACCATTGTGAGCGATGCAATGTTGAAAGTAAAATTTTTGAGTGGCGGTTATGTTGGAGTGATAGAAGAATATTTTATCAGCAAATTAAAAGCAGGAGATGTATTCACGCTCGCCGGAAGAAATTTAGAATTCCTGATGATCAAGGACATGACGGCGTTGGTAAAAAAATCATCTGCAAAAAAATCAATCGTGCCGAGCTGGATGGGTGGACGAATGTCATTCACTTCCAATCTTGCAGAAAAATTAAGATTTGAACTGGACAAGGTTTCATCTGACTCGTCTGGCCACTCTAAATTTCCCGAAGCATTTGTATCCAACTGGTTTGGCAATTCTGAAAATCCGGAGCTTGATGCATTGGAACCGTTATTCAAATTGCAACGGGCACTGTCACATATTCCCAAAAAAAATGAACTGCTGATCGAGCACATTGAAACAAAAGACGGCTTTCATGTTTTTGTATATTCTTTTGAAGGAAGGCTGGTGCATGAAGCGATGGCGGCATTGCTGGCATACCGTATCAGCCGCATTACAGCAATCAGTTTTTCTTTTGCGATGAATGATTATGGCTTCGAACTGTTAAGTGATCAACCCATACCGTTAGATGACAGCAATGCTTATGAATTATTCAGTCCTGATAATTTACTGGAGGATATTCAGAAAAGTGTGAACAGTACAGAAATGGCGCGGCGGAAGTTCCGTGATATTGCAGTGATCGGCGGATTGATCTTCCAGGGATATCCGGGTGAACATAAAAAACAAAAACATTTACAATCTTCTGCGTCACTCATCTTTAATGTATTTTCTGAATATGAGCCCAACAATCTTTTAATGCGGCAGGCTTACAATGAAGTGATGGAACAACAGATGGAAGAAGTACGGCTGCGCAATATGCTGCACCGGATTCAGGAAGGAACGATTGTGATCCGTTTCCCGGAACGGTTGACGCCATTTTGTTTTCCATTAAAAGTAGACAGCTTAAGAGAAGAACTCACTTCTGAAAAACTGGAAGACCGGATCAGGAAAATGAAACAACAGTTGGAAAAATAATTTCTGTGTTGGATGTTGAGTGCTGAGTTTGAATTAAAAACCAAACCTCACAACAAACAACAAACAACTACTTCATGTGCTTCAATTGCTGTGAATATAAAATAATAAACAGCAGGGGAATTCCCATTCCGAGTGCATAAGAAAGGGGAGAACTATATTGTACAGAAAAACCTATAATTACTGCAGACGCAATAATGGGTGCAATTTCGCCAAACACATAAATATAAAACCCATCTTTTTTACGCTGCCGCATTTTAACAGCGCCCCAGATACAGAGCGCTACGCCCAACAATACCACGATCAATAACGGAATTCTGTTCTCATGATAGAGATCAAACATCTCTTTTGATTTCAGTATCTGCGCTCTTTTGGCTTCCGTCATCTTGTCCATACTGGCAGGATCGTTTATCACTTTTGTAACCAGATTTCCAAACCATTGCATAACAAAGATTCCCAGCACACTGACGGCGCACCCTATGAAAGTTAATATGGTCAGCACATTAATGCCTTTCGGAACTCCGGTATTACCATTATCATATTCTAAAAAATCATTGGTTGTATTTTCTGCCATAAAAATAATTTTGATTGTGGTATCAAATATAAACTCTTTCTTACAAAAAAAATTAAAGCATGCTTTACCTTTGCCGCCTCAATCATTACATTGGCGCCTGTTAAATTCATATTGAAAAACCAAACGCTCTGGCTCAGTCATGAGCGCTGTCTTTTCTGGGAAGAAGAAAAAGTATTGATCCTATCTGATCTTCACCTTGGTAAAAGCGGACATTTCCGAAAGAGTGGTATTGCAATACCACAGGGCGTTTTCAAAGAAGATCTGCAATGCCTCATTTCACAGATACAGTTTTTTAATCCTGCACAGCTGTTGATCGTTGGTGATCTTTTTCACAGCAGTTCCAATAAAGAACATGACCTTTTTATCAAGTGGAGAAATGATTTTCCTCAACTGGTGATTCATCTGGTGGAAGGCAATCATGATATTCTTCATCAATCATTTTACAAAGAAGCAGCCATTGAGGTACACAGCGGAGAATTTGCAATGGGCGTTTTTAATTTCTGTCATGATATCAGTCATTGCAGTCTTCAGAATTGCGGTTATACTTTTTCAGGACATATTCATCCTGGAATTTTATTGTATGGTGCAGGGAGACAGTCATTGCGTTTTCCGTGTTTTTATTTTGGAAAGGAATATGCGGTCTTACCGGCATTCGGAAAATTTACGGGCACTTACCTGATAAGACCTGAAGAAGACGAACAGGTTTTTGCAATACTGCCATCAGAAAAAAAAGGCGTGCCGGGAAGTATTATGCAACTGCAGTAGCATTGTAAGTTGTAAGTGTATTTGAATTTATTAAATAGAACGCAGATTTTTAAGATAAGGTAGATAACAATGATTTTTCTCTTAGTCAAAAAGATAATAACTCATCTGTTTCCCTAAAGATTATTACAATATGATTTGTTCTGATATTAGAAGGATAATCAGATCGGTACAAATCATGAAGATCATAATAATCAGCGTTCGGCTTTAAGTATTATCAGGCACAGATGGTTCGATCATGTCCCAGAGATTGCCATAAAGATCTGCAAACACCAATACTTTTCCCCAGGTTTCTGTCACGGGTTCACGGACAATCGTTACTTTTTTATTCAAAAGATTTTCATATTCCTTTTGCAGATCGTCTGTATATAAAAATAAAAAAACGCGGCCGCCTGTCTGGTTCCCTACCCTGCTGTGTTGTTCTTCATTTGCTGCTTTTGCAAGTAAGATCAGGCATCCATTTTTTTCGCCGGGAGACATCATTACCCAGCGTTTGGTTTCACTCAATACAGTATCTTCAATCAAAATAAAATTAAGCCGTTCTTTATAAAACTGAATGGCCTCATCATAGTCATGAACCACCAATGCGATATGTGCGATTCTTCTTGACATGATTAATTCTGTTCGCCTTTGCCGGTGCAGCCTGATTCTCCGTGAATTTTAAAACTGAGTTTCGAATTTCCTTTTGTGATCATCATGGTTCCTTCTTCCTGGTCTTTGCCGGAGGCTGATGCTGATGTTTTTGTGCTGTGTGTATTCAGCACAACATTATAGCCGCCGCCGGAATAGTTACTGATATTATTTTTACCTTCTGTTTTGGTATCTCCCAGCGTCAATGATATTTTTTTACCTGCAACTGTTATGAAAGCAAGGTTTTGAAAATCGGCAACGATAATATATTTTTTCTTTTTTAAAGCAGTGGTATCATACGTGTACAATGCACTGCAGTCCTTAATGGCAGCCGGCACTTTACTGAAATAATCCAGTTTAAAAGATTGGGCATTGGCTTTTAAACCTGCTGAAAAGATAAAAACAAGTACCAGTAATTTATTCATACAGTTATTTTTTATTAATGATGAAACTACGAAAATTATTTATAGGATGTATTATTTGTTCCGGAATAGAAAATACAGAACGCAGGTTATTATGATCATTCTGAATTGATACTGATCTTGTTGACCCTCACGTTCTATTTAGCAAATTTGATAAACGCATAGCGAAGTTTTTAGCAGTGTATTTATGAAAAAGTTATATTTGGTGAATAAAAATACTGAGGCAGTAAATTTTATTAATTCATTGAAGGCATAGAAATTGTTATGAAAAAAATAATCCTTTCCTTTTCAGCGATGCTGTTCATTGCAACAACATTCAGCCAGGCTAAAAAAACAGAGCTATATGATCTTATAAAAAAATTGACCCTGGACAGTAACAGCACATCAACTGGTGACTGGGCCGTTGGTCATCCGAACACATGGCCTGTGCAGTGGGAGAATGACAAAGTGACCATGAGTGATGATATGGATATTAATTTTTTCAGGAAGGGCACTGCAACCATTTCTTTAAATGGAAATAGTTTTGACAATGGCGGCAAGTCTGCCAAATGGATGATCATGCTCAAAGGTGCAAGAAGCGGTTATTCCTCTTATACTATTACCAGTCCTGCATTACAGGGATTGCATGCAAAAGAAGCACTGGATTCACTTTTTGGCAAAAGATCCTTTACTTATAAATTATTACAGCGTTGCGATGCCAGTGCGAATGCAGGATTTTATTATTACGAAGTGCATCTCCCCAAAAAAGCAATTGTGTTTATGAAAACAGGATGGTCATGCAGTAATGGCAACTGCAGTATCAGCATTGATTGTTATGATGACTGGAGTAAACAATATGCAAAACTCAATTGCAAATAATTCAAAGATCATAGCTGATAATAATCTAACGGAATTAATATTTATTTGCTTCGCAACGTCATGGATCATAATTTTTTTTGTCCTCCTGTGATTTCTTTTATTCTTCTGCGAATAATGATGCAACCACTTTTCCGTAAGATCAATTATGCAGACAGCCAATGACAATTTTTTAATCCTCTTACAGGAAAATAAAAGGATCCTGTTTAAAATATGCAATGCTTACTGCAATAATGCAGCTGACCGCGAAGACCTGGCCCAGGAGATGATCTACCAGTTATGGAAATCTTTTCAGAGCTATAATACAGAATACAGGTTCAGTACCTGGATGTACCGCGTTGCATTGAATGTTGCCATTTCGTTTTACCGCAAAGAAAAAAGAACATTTCAAAAAGTCATGATCGGTGATCAGGTGCTGACATTAACTGATGACAACCTTTCATCTTCAGAACTCGAAGCCAATATCATATTGCTGCAGCAATTTATTCACGAACTGAAAGAACTCGACAGGGCGCTGATGTTATTGTATCTGGAAGAAAAAAGTTACCTGGAGATCGCTGAAATTCTCGGTATTACAGAAACGAATATCGCCACAAAGATCAGCCGCATCAAAGAAAAATTAAAAACAAGATTCAGGAACATTAATACTTTTTAAAATGGATGACATTGAATTAAAACAATTATGGAAAGCTTACGATCATAAACTGGAGCGCTCACTCGCATTGAATTTACACATCGTAACAGCTATACAAACACAGAAGGCAAATGCCAAACTGCGTTCACTGGCCATTTTTAAAAAAATTGCAGTGGTGATTGGAATATTGTGGGTTATTTTTCTCGGCTGCTGTGTGCTGCATTCCTTTGCTTATCAAAAAATATTTTTTGTTGTATCCGCACTTGCCGTAATGATCATCACTTCCATTACTATACTGTTATACATTTATCAGATCGTATTGATCAGGCAGATCAACAACAGCGAAAGTATTACTGCAACGCAAACGAAACTGTCTGTGCTTCAGGCATCAACATTGCAGGGAGTGCGGATCGCTTTTTTACAGATGCCTTTTTATACAACATTCTTTTTCAGTCCTGCCTGGATCAGCAGCGACTGGGCTTTCTGGCTGATCCCATTGCCGATAACGCTGGTATTTGCAACAGCAGCTATCTGGCTGTACCGGAATATCAATTTTAAAAATGCGGATAAAAAATGGTTCAGGGTTTTGTTCAATACACCCGAATGGAAAAATGTAATTAAGGCGAAGGAATTTGTTGGGGAGATTGAGAAGTTTAAGGAAGAGTTGTAAGTTGTAAGTTGTAAGTTGTAAGTAATGACCTTCCTAATGGAATTAAAGCAGCAACGAATTGAAAAAATTATCAACTATCCATTATCAATTATCAATTCTTCTCTTCAACTCTTTTGAGATCAATCCCAGCTCCCTTCCTGTTTGTCCTGCTACAGAACTATTTTCCTGGGCACGCCGCATTAAATAAGGTATCACATCTTTGATGGGTCCGAAAGGAAGATACTTGCTTACCGGACAACCGGCTTTTGCAAGATTGAAAGTAATGTTGTCACTCATTCCATAGAGTTGAGAAAAATGTATATGCGGATGATGAGGTGATAATCCTTTTTGTTGTAATAATTGCGTCGCATATAAATTACTGTATTCATTGTGAGATGCAACGATCAGGGAAATTTTATCCAGATGATCAATGCAGAAAGCGACGGCGAGGTTGTAATCTTTATCAGAACTTTCTTTATCGGGTTGTATGGGAGAAGAATAATTTAATTCAGCAGCGCGTCTGCGTTCTTTTTCCATATAAGCACCGCGAACGAGTTTGGCACCAAGAATAAAATTTCTTTTTTCGGCAGCTTCATAACTGTCATGTAAAAACTGTAACCGGTCCTGCCGGTAATGCTGAATGGTATTGAAGATAACTGCTTTCGTTTTGTTGAATTTTTCCATCATTAAAAAGCTGAGTACGTCCACCGGATCCTGTATCCAGGTTTCTTCTGCATCAACCAATACGCCT
>JBDUCW010000200.1:0-5850 GCA_040003235.1 Ferruginibacter sp.
TATCAGTAAACGTAGTATTGTCACCAAATATGTCTGCAAGCACTCTTGCCGCAGCACCGGTTTGCATTGAATGCGCAGAAGTGTAATCAGGAAATGGCGGCGTTTTAAGCAATGGCTTCCATGTGGGATTCAAGTTTGCCTCGATGTAAGCTTCCGGCCTTAATTGGTTAAAGACATACTTCGTTTTATAACAGGAAACCAGTGCATCGGAAGTAGCCATACCGATTTTACAATAGGCTTCTGCGGCCATAGATAAGCTGGCATTTTTATTAGCAAGCACTGAGCTCAAAATGGAAATTGATACACAGGGCCCCGGCAACGCAGCCCAGTATTTAGCAATGGTAGCATGCTCCGGAACCTGGTTAACGGATTCATTATATACTTCCAATTCTTCCTTATACAATTGCGAAGATGGATCGGTTGAATAAACTGGAGGTGGCGGTGGTTGGGTGCTGGTAGCATTGTCTTTTATAAAAGTCCGGTTGTTGCCCCAATAAGGAACCTGGGCCAATTGCCCTGGCAAAGGAATCCATAATCCGGGGCCGGTTGGCGGAACATAAGAAGTTGGATACGGATTAAGGTAAACCTGGTCTCCCCCGTCTGACACAGACCATGAATAGACTGCATTGGACATATCCTGGCCAAAGAGTGTAGATCGGTCAAGGACGTTTTTCGGAATAATTGACCCAAACAGTGTTTTGAATGAATTTTCCATTGAGTCAATTGTAAAATTTTGAGACGTGGATGTATTGCCGAACATGTGACGCACCATATTTGCCAGCGCTGCATTAGCAGCGGCCGGATAGAAGTAGAGATCACCGCAATTTATTTTGGGCAAGGACGGCAGCCCGTTCAACTGTTTCTGAATAGACTGGTATTTGGGCAAACCAGGCACCACCGTTTCATAAAAGGCAATACCCATGTAGCCAAATGCTCTCGCAATAATAGGCGCCACATTTTGATTAGGTGTCGTGCGTGATAATTGAATTGCAAGTGCATACCATTTTTCCGGTACGTTGGCGCCGGACTTCATGGCCTGTACATTTTGAACGTCAGCATTATATTCACCTGGAGCAGGATGATCACAAGCCGAACCAGGAGGGTCGTTTTTTCGACAGCTCACATTCAAAAAAATGAATGCACTTATAAGCATTAGTATAATTTTAATTTGCTTTTTCATTTCTCTTAATTTAAATTGTATTGAATAATTGAATAAATAATCATTGTTGCACCCAAGGCTGTAATCTTTTCACCGGGAGCTTTTAATCCGTACTTCCCAATTCAGTTACGAAGGTTCGTCAGTTGTATAGGATAGCCGTTACTTTTTACAAGCGACAACCGGAATAACCCATGGATGCCGAATGATTGCGGTACTTCCAGGTTTACCCTGGTTGCTGCTGCTGCAACAATTATAACCTCTCGGTTTGCGGCATAACTCAAGGGATCATTCAGTTCCTGTTTATTGTCGTTGCCTGGATTTGCTAATGCAAGACTTAAATTTATTATCTGTGCACCAGCGTAGCGAACTTTTAATTTTATTTCGCTACGAAAGGAAAACTGCTCATTCTTTTCTTGATCATAAGTATCTCCTTCATTTAATTAAACACAAGTTAAATACTTCTTTGTGCTGTGTTTCATAAAATCGCCGAATGTCAAAATGCTAAGAAATAAAACTCTATAGGCACTCCAACTGCCTTTAGCACTAAAAGCTGCTGTTTATCGAAAAAATAGGCTGTTGGTCTTATTTTCCTGCATCTTACAAGCCAAGTTCTGCTAAATGATTAACTTGTATTACCAAAATCTAAAATGGATATACAGTTTTTAAACAAGTTTGTTTTCTCTTCAAAATATACCGTTTGGCGGCATACATTATTTTGGTTATCCGTAGGATTATTCACTTTGCTTGTTTGGATTGACCAAAACGGCTTATGGAAAGGTTTAATTAACGAAGGGCTTTGGTTACCTGGACGAATATTGTTCTGCTATCCATTAATATACTGGGTAGTGCCTAAATTCCTTTTAAAGGAGAGATATGGACAATTTATTCTGATAATTGCTTTATGGATTATTGCCGGCTGGTTTTTCAACTTCGCATACAGGGCTTATATCTTCATTCCGCTTGAGGATGCCATGCATTTTAAAAATATCAACAGAGAGCCATGGCAACAAGGCTCTTACTTATTGATGACAACTGTGGCAGGATACGCCTGTATAATTGTTTTATTCAAACATTGGATGAAGAAGCAGCAGGAATGGATGCAGGCTGAAAAAGAGAAAGTAACGGCTGAATTGCAACTATTGAAAGCGCAGGTGCATCCTCACTTTCTGTTCAACACCTTAAACAATATTTACTCCTTTTCCCTGCAGCATTCAGATAAAACACCTGGATTAATATTGAAACTTTCTTCACTCCTCAGCTATATGTTGTACGACTGTAAGGCTGATTTAGTATTACTTGAAAAAGAAATAGAAGTGATGAAAGATTATGTTGACCTTGAAAGAGAAAGATATGGTAACAGGATTGACATATCCTGGAGTGTTGAAGGTGATATTAAGAATAAATACATTGTACCGCTTTTATTGCTTCCTTTTTTGGAGAATGCATTTAAACACGGTACATCGGAACAGTTGGAAAAACCATGGCTAAGTTTTGATCTGGTGGTAAAGCAAAATAGTATGAAATGCAAAGTAGCCAATAGCAAGAATGAGTTTGTTACAATAAGCAAACAGGGTATTGGTATGGAGAACGTAAAAAAGCGGGTTTCCCTGCTATACCCGAACAAACATGAACTGAAGATTAATGATGAAGGGAATTTCTTTGTAGTTGCGCTGTTACTTGAATTAGCCAATAATCACTCTGGTCAGTCAGCCTCACATGTTGTTTCAAAATCAGTTAAAGAATACGCTGCTATATGAAACTTCGTTGTTTATTAATAGATGATGAGCCACCTGCACTTAAAGTGTTAGAAGCCCACCTTTCGCAAATAAGCGGGATAGAGATTATAGCTCAGTGCAAAAATGCTTTGGAAGCATTGGATGTTTTGAGCCGCAAGACAATTGACCTGATGTTTTTGGATATCAAAATGCCCAAGATATTAGGCACGGATTTCGTGAAGAATTTATCGCATCCGCCCAAAGTAATTTTTGTTACGGCTTACCGCGATTTTGCTGTCGACGGATATGATCTTGATGCAGTTGATTTTTTAGTCAAGCCGGTTTCTTTCGAACGTTTTTTAAAAGCCATTACCAAAGTAAAACGAATGATGGGCTATGAAACGGCAAGCATTGTTAATGACTACAAAACCAACACGGAAGCTTTTGTGTACCTGAAAGTAGATAAGAACATGCAAAAGGTTTTCATAAATGAGATTATATACATAGAAAGCTGGAAGGACTATATAAAACTTTTTCTTACCAGTGGTAAAGGTTTAGTTGTTAAACAGACTATCAGTGCAATGGAAAACCTTTTGTCGGAACATAAATTTCTAAGAGTGCATAGGTCTTATATTGTTTCTGTTGATAAGATCACAGGTTACAATGCAATTGCTGTACAGGTTTATTCAACAGAAGTGCCTATTGGCCGGTTGTATAAGCAGACCGTGATGGACCTATTGCATAATAACTAACTGTCTTCGCCATGAAAGTTTTTCTGCATACTGCAAAGGTGGCTTTTGCTTTTCTTGCGTTATCATCTTTTGCCTTCGCACAAGATGGAACAATCAAAGGAAGAGTACACAATGACAACGAAAATTTACCAAATGCCACGGTATCGTTCGGTAATAAAACAGCGCCAACCAACAACAAAGGCGAGTTTTCTTTTTCTGCAACCGCAGGAACTTACACGTTAATAGTTACACATGCCGGTTATAAAAAAATACAAAGAGCAGTAATAATAGAAGCAGGCCATACACGAATGCTTGATTTAGTAATGGAACCAGAAAAACAATTAGGCGAGGTTGTAGTTGTTGGCTCCCGTTCTGCTATACAGCGTACTAACTTAAATACACCCGTTCCTGTTGACGTATTTTCTACAAAGCAACTGCTGCAAACAGGCCAGATCAATCTCACTCAAATGCTTAATTTTACAGCACCATCTTTTAATGCTTCCAGAGAACTTTTGAATGAGCCGGTTACGCTCCGGGGTCTCGATCCGCAGCATGTGTTGATTTTATTGAACGGCACACGTTATCACAACGTGGCCTGGTATTACATGGGTACCTTAAAAGGGCAATTGGGTCGTGGCTCTGTGGGTAATGATTTGAACTCCATTCCATTTTCTGCCATTGACAAAGTGGAAATATTGCGGGATGGTGCTTCGGCACAGTATGGCTCCGATGCTATAGCCGGAGTAATTAATATTCGATTAAAAGAAACAACAGGTAAAACAGCTATCCAACTGCATACGGGGCAATATTATGCAGGCGATGGCGAAAAATTTTCGTTTGGTATCAATCATGGCTTCTCCATCCATAAAAAAGGCTTCCTGAATTTTTCCGCTGACTATCGTTATCAGGAGCCTGCCTACCGTGGTGGCATCTATCAGGGCACGGTATACCTGCCTTATCCTTCTAATGCAACCCATAATGATAGCATGCACATTAAAACAAAGGATGATTCCATTATTAACGCAAAAGGTTTTGATCGTAAGTCGGTGCTGGCTAATGCCGGTACATTAAAAACGGTTCGTGCAGGTGCTTTGCTAAATGGTGGTTATACGTTGAATAATCATATAGCTCTTTTCTGGACAGCAGCCATCAACGACAGGAAAGTATGGCGTGATGCCGCTTACCGTTTTCCTAAAAATCCAAGCCAGGTTAACCTGGTTTTATACCCTAATGGTTTTCAGGCAAAAGACAAGAACAATAACATTGATATTTCAACCATTGCAGGTATAAAAGGTGAAATAAAGAATCATCTGCGGTGGGATATAACAAGCAGCTATGGGCAGAATGTAGTAAGTGCAAGTGCTACCAACACCAACAACCCTTCGCAATCATTTATGGGAAAAGAAGCACCTACCAGTTTTTACACCGACGCAGAGATTTACCGGCAACTCACCAACAACATTAATTTTAGTAAAACATGGATACCTGCTCCTATAAAATTGTTGAACATTGCTGTTGGCGCGGAATGGAGGGTGGAACAGTATCGTACACGAGCAGGTGATTCGGCATCATGGTATAACTATGACCCAACCGGCGCCAAGCAGGACGGAGGAGGCGTTAGCCCTGATAATGTGCTCAATAAGAACCGTAACGTATTGGGCACTTATATCGATATAGAGACGGAATTAAACAACCGCTTTCTTCTGGATGCCGCAGGGCGTTATGAATACTATAGTGATTTTGGAAGCAATGTTGCCGGTAAGTTAGCAGCCCGATATAAAGTTTCTGAATGTTTTATGCTGCGGGCCTCTGCCAGCAATGGCTTTCGTGCCCCAAGTCTGCAACAGCGTTATGCCATTTCCACTAGTACTGATATTGACAGAGCAACAGGCAGACCTCTTTTTAATGGCTTATTCCCCAACGACCATGAAGTAGCAAAAGCTTTGGGCATTCCATCGCTTACAGCAGAAAGAACATTAAATGTAAGTAGCGGATTAACTGCAAAATTGAACAACCGGAATAGCCTGACTGTAGATGCCTATTGGATACAGATAAAAAACCGTATTATATTGAGTGGTTCTTATGATAGAAACAACAGGAGTATTGACAGTATTTTAAAACCTTATACCAATCTTAGTCAAATCACGGAGGTATCCTTTTTTTCCAATGCCGTTAATACCAGAACTTATGGTGTTGATTTGGTATTCAATGGCTTTTACAATTTTGCAAAGTCAAACCTTCATTA